>DATAIA010000723.1:0-2454 GCA_036262895.1 Xanthobacteraceae bacterium | reverse complement strand
TGCCTGACACCTAGCCGAGGAAACTTTCGTCTGCAGTTCACGGAATGCGTTGGCCAAGATCGCGTACGGATAGTCGAGCGTAATTCCCGCCGCATGCCGCAATAGCTTGATCGGCAGGTGGCACTCGGATCGCCACCGACGAGATCGAGGACATCACCACCGAGGACGGCAAGAACGCCGCCGCCGTGGCGCTGGGGCGCATGGGTGGTAAGGCGCAGGCGGCCGGCATGACGGCCAAGAAGCGATCGGAGATAGCCACGAAAGCTGCTAGCAAGCGTTGGAATAAAAGGAATAAAGACTAAGCGTAATCGCTGATCCTATCGGGTTTTGCGGATGACGGACGTCATTGGCATGATCGACGCGCGCGCTTCCCGGGCCCTACAAGAAGCGGGTTGCAGATGAGATTTCAAACTAAGACACTACCCGCCCAGGCAGCCGCTACTCTGATCGACTACGGAGATCGCTTGGGTTTTGGCCCGGCGCCCGCCAATATGGCGATCGCAGCAGCCACAACCAACCGCGGGACCGCTCTTGGTCAAAATGCTCATCCCGAGTTGATGTCTTCCGCTTTCGGACATTGCTCGGAGGCGGTCGTTACTTTGCGTTTATGCCAATCCCAGGCACTGGCCGCAGGATCGTGGGCAGAAATCGTTGTCAATTCAATTCGCGAGGCGGTCTTTACTCATTTGCAGGGTGCCGACCACACCCTCGGCCGACCAGTCAAAAGCTATAGTGCCGCCAAGCTGGGCGGCCATACTTCGGTGCACCAACTTGCTTCCAAAGCCTTCCAGCTTTGTGGGAGCAACGACAGGCGGGCCACCTCGTTCGGTCCACGTTACCACCACTTCGTCCTCGTGGGCGTTGCACGATACGTCCAAGGTGCAATTGAAAGCGACAGCGCACCGTATTTTGCCGAGTTAGTTGCCAATTCATGGATCACCAAGGCCAGTGCTGTGCTCGAAGTCTCTCCCACGTTCATCTTGGGGACCGAAACGCGAATACGAACGCTGGCCCCCTTCTCGTCGTACGGAGCAAGCAGAACAGACATGAGGTCGCCAAGAAGCTCGCCTCGTTCTTCCGGCCGGGTACCGGACGAATAAGGTCCTGGGCACGTCCATAGAGCGATCAGGCGACTGGTCAGTTCGTGGGCCATATCTTCTTTTGTCGCTGCCGAGCGCGACGTAATTTGAGTAAGCGCCGTTGCGATGGTTAAAAGGTTTTTCACGCGGTGGCTCATCTCGCCCGCGAGCAACTCATTGGCTTCCTCAGCCTGCTTGCGTTGGGTGACATCAAGGAAGATACCGAACATAATTCGATCTGCTATGTCCGCGTCGTCGCCTTGGCCCCGAGCGGAAATCCAGCGAATATCGCTTCCCGTTAGAATACGAAAATCTATCTCGTAAGGCCCTACTACTGCGCGAGTAGCCGCAAATGCTGACCTGACCCTCTCAAGATCGGCAGGATGAATATTCTTGGACAGTACCTCGAATGTGATTTTCTGTTCGTCCTTGGAAACTTCCCAAAGGTCATACGCGGGCTCATCCATGGTAATGGCGTCGGTATCAACGTTCCAAGACCACAGTGCGACCCCTGCGGCGCGAGTTGCGGCCCGCAGGTGCTTTTCGTGCCACACCGGCATACTCATGTCGCTAGGAGACATCGCGCTTTGCTTCCTGTTCGTCCCAACCGCTGATCGCCCTTGAGTTTCTCGGCGATCCAGAGCAGCGCGCCGAGGATCGTGGCGCGGTCGTCGCCGGTCAGGTCCACGATACCGGCTTTGACGACGAGACCGCCCACTTCGATGAGGTGCCGCGTGCGCTTGCGGCGCTCGACCTGCCACGAGCGCATGTCATGCCGCGCCCTTGCTGCCTGTTGACGGTTGAGCGCCGCTTGGTTGCGTAGGAGCGCCGCTAGCGTGGCGCTCAGCTGCCGGTGCAGTTCGCCGCGCCCGGCTCTGAAAAAACGCAGTCCCGCGTTTGGCCCATGCCTCCTTCCTGGCAGCGTCCTTGGTCTCGGCCAGCACGATGAGCCCACCCGCCAGTTCGTCGGCGGTGAGTGTGTCCGCCGCCGTGGCGATGACGAGCTCGCCAAGCTGCTGCACTTTGCGGGCTTTCAGTTCGCGCGCCTTCTCCTGAAGTGCCTTCATTTCCCTATCGAAATCCTGCGGCTTCCGCATATTGTCTCCATAAGTGTTGATGGAGAAATGATAGTCGAGCGTCCGCCGTAATGCTGTAAGGTCACCGGGATTGGCCGAGACGGGCTGGTCCCTCCCGAGAATTTTTCGAGGGAGGGCGCGCTTATACGTCGTTCCGACGTGCGATCGGCCGTGCCACTGATCTGATCGCGATGGCGATCTATCATCTTCATGTCAAGGTCATTGGCCGCAAGGCCGGGAGCAGCGCTGTAGCGTCCGCCGCTTACCGCTCGGCCTCGCGGCTGCGCGACGAGCGCCTC
>DATAIA010000722.1:0-1792 GCA_036262895.1 Xanthobacteraceae bacterium | reverse complement strand
TCGGTGATTTTAGTGAGGCGAAAGTTCTGGCTCGCTATGAGAATTTGCGCCGGAAATATTCTGGTGTTCTCGGCGACAAGAATCCCCTTGTTGTAACTACGAATGGCCCCTCTGGACGGACGAAAAGATATCTTGCGCGAGTGGCTGAAAACACAAGGCATGAGGCCGAACTATTATGTAGTAGACTTCAATCTGTTCGCGGATCTTGCTTCGCTATTCGCAATCCGGGGTGACTCCGCAGCAGCTAGCGTTTCAGCGGCCCGCACGATAGTTGCCGTATGGGCATACGTGACCATGTGCCCTGCGTCCGAAACGACGTGCAGCTCGGAGAAATCCAGCGTCTGGTTTAGCCGTTTCGACTGTTCGGACTCGATCACTTGATCGCCGGCGCCATGGAAGATTTGGACCGGACATCGGATGCTCGCATAACGAAATTGGAATTGCGTTGTCGTCGGAATCATCAAGCCGCTTTCCTCCGCGGCCGCCCTCAACTGTTTAGGCCTGAGTGTGAGCGAGGATGGAAAGCCGTTCTTGAATTTCGGCGGAACTGGATGCGGCTCAAACAGCTTTCGGAACGCAATTGGGAGAATCGCCCACGAGATGATCGGCGCGACTGTATACCGGACCAGATCACCCAAGATTGGGATCGCAGGACCTGCCATGATCCATACGTCTAATCGCCAGGTTGGGAAGTAATATCCGGACGCAAGGACAAGACCACGGATCGGATACCCGTCTTGCAAGCCCAAGGCGATCGCGACCAGCGCACCCCATGAATGGCCCAATACCACAGGATTGCTCACTCCAAGTTGATCAAGCGCTTTTACGAACAGATCCGCTTGGGCTGTTGCGGTCCAGATCCGCGAGCGCGGCCTTTGACTGTATCCAAACCCCGGGCGATCGAAGCACACGACGCGATAGTTACGGGCAAGAAGCTCTACCAGGCCACTGACAATAAAATCCTGAATCATCGACCCGTTGCCATGGAACAGCACGATGCAAGGCGCGCCAAGCACACCGCAATCGAGATAATGAAGGCGTATACCGTCGCATCCCATGAATGAGCCGACGGGCGGATTCTTGCGCTCAGCGATTCGCGAGAAAACTAAGTTCCCCACGACCAGAACAATGATGGTCGCCACACAAACGACGAGGGCGATTTCAAGAGTAGTCATCTGGTGAGGCCTCGATGTTTCGCGGCTCATTCGCACAGACGGGATTGCTGTGGGTTCAGAAGCCAACCTGCCCGCTAACCCGATCTTTCAGCGCTCGTTCCTGAGCAGCCTCACGCGGAATGTTAAAACATCAGCGCGACCGGAACGGTTCTAAAGGGAGAGCGTTTGCCGCAACAGAAAATGGGTGCAGGGCCCTGCACCCAATAACCAGCGAACATCGAGAGAGGAAACACCATGGCAAATCCGCAGGACAAGTCTAACCAGCGAGTTGAGGACACGGCGCGGCAAATGGGCGACAGGACTGCCGAACAGGCAAACCGCGCCGGCCAGGCCGCAGCTGATGCCGGCGGGAAGATCGCTCAAGCCGGTGCTGACGTGAGCGAAAAGATGGCTCAAGCCGGTGCCAATCTGTTCCAGCAAAATGCCGACACCATGAGAAATGCTTGGCATATGGGTCTGGAGATGGCGGCTGCATTGATGGGTCGTTCTACCGACCAGCTTGATCGAAGACTAGGCTTATCGGGGAGAGAAGCGGAAGAAGCAAAGGAACGAGCCTCCCGCAACACTGAAGTTATCCTGTATTCTACCACCGAAGCCAGCAAACTGATGAGTGGAGT
>DATAIA010000721.1:0-36460 GCA_036262895.1 Xanthobacteraceae bacterium | reverse complement strand
CTGCCCATTGCCGCTCAATCCACCGCTTCAGCGGCTCAATCTTCAACTCGATTGAGCAGAACTGCGCGACGCGCGAGGGGAAGCGCCCTTTCTTGAAACAGAGGTCGAAAAATTGCAGGGCCGGAATCAGCGTTTCGATTCCGAATGGAACCCCGGCGTCCTCTACGATTTTTCGAATGACTTCAAGGTGCTGGTACGTCAACGGGTCCTCGTTGCCCGTGTCGGAAAAGGTCACGCGGATCCGATGGCGCGGCAGCCCGGACTTGAACAACGCCCAGAGCAAAGCCGCCGTTGAATCCTTTCCGGTCGATATGCCGACCTGATAAAGCGGCTCCCGGGTGTACGGCAGAACGGTCTGGGTGTGAATCATCGGACCAACTCCTGCCGCAGCGTGAGCGGCACGTCCAGCCACTTGCCAGAGGCCAGCTCGCGCAGCCGGTCCCGGTCATAGGGTAGCTCCACGATTCGCTCTCGCCAGTCCGCCGGCTCGCTGTACGGGTCGCCGCGGCGGTGAGCAACCGAGTGACCTCCGCCGTTGAGGATCGGGCGGTGCTTCGGGTTCAGCAGCCAATTCGAGAAGAACTTCCGGGTGCAGACGCGCGCGTTATTGCGGCACCAGAATTGCGCTTCGGCCAGCGCCTTTCGCACGTCGATTCCAGCCATCGCCGGATCCGCTTCCAACTCCGCCAGCCAAATGTCCTCCATCTCCGCCGTCCGTTGCGCGGGGGTCTTCGGGGCTTTTTTCTCGAGCCGGTAGCGCGCGGCCAGCTCGTCGAGCAGGTCAATCATATCCGGGGCGATGTTCTCGCGGGCCATCGCGCCAGGCTTGCCGGAGAGCTTCGCCTTTTCGAAGAGCGCAAACAGCGCCTCGGTGGCCTTCTGGCCGAACGTGGGCTTCATGGCATGAGTTCTTCGGCGTCCGAGATGTTGCGCTCGCATTGACCGCAGGAGTTCCAGTAGTCGGGTTTCTCTGGTTTCTGTTTCGCGACTCTAGCCACAAACTCCCTAAACTTCGCGATCAGCGCGTCCTTCGCGGCTAGTTCGCGCTCAAGCTCGCGGGCGAAGTCGGCGCTTACCATGGCACGAGTTCCCAGCACTGCTTCTTTTCGATCAGCCACTCCGGCACCGTGAACACCACCTCGGTCGTACCGCTCGGCAGGTGCGTCTTCCGCAAGTAGCCGATCTGACTCCGTGGAATCCAGTGCTCTTCGGCGCCAAGCGGCATCTTCGCCACGCAGATCGCGGCCGGGCTCTCCCGGATTAGCACGCCGCGGCACTCGGGGTCTTTGTCGCGGCTCACTTGGTACCTCCCAGCTTTGGCAGCCCGAACTTCGCCCGCGCCGCCGCGTGCCGCTCGCAGAACGCCTTGACCTCTTTCTCGAGCTTCGCGGTGAAGTCGTCGCGCTCCACGCGCACGCGGAACGCAGGAAGCTCGGAGTAATAGGATTCGAAATCCCACCACGGGCGCCCCGTCAAAACGAGGTAACCATGCACCTGAGCTTTATATTCCAGCGGGAGGACGGCGTCGCGGATGTAGGAAATTTGCACGGATGCACTCGGGCATTTTAGCTCAAGTCCTCCATCGTCGTTCACCAGCCCATCCGGCGACCCGCCGAACCTCCCGCAGTCCGATAGGATGAAACCGACCTCGCGCACCGTCACGCCGGCGTCCAGCTCGTAGAACGCCCGCGCCTCCTTCTCCATCTGCGCCCCGGCATCCATGTCCGCGGACTGGTATCCGGGGCCGAACGTGGGGCACAGCGCCTCGGCCAGCAATTCATTGATTAATTTCTCCTGGCTCTTGGACGGCTCGCCCTTGGCGGCGGTGATGATCTTGTCGAACGCGCTGCACGTCGGCACGCCCCTTCGGGCCTCGTACCACGCGTCGGACTTTTGGGGGAAGTCGAAGATGGTCATTTGGTGTCCCCCTTGATCCGCTTCTTGAGCAGCGCCACCGCCATGGGATGCTGCCGTTTGTAGATGTCGCGCACCTTGTCGCACCCGACGAAGGCCCAGAACGAGTTTTCGTTGAAGGAGGCGACCCCGCGCGCCGCCTCCAGCAAGTCGATCACTTCCTTCTCCTGCTCCTCCGAGAGCGTGAGATCCGCTCGGGTCCCGTTGCCATCGTCGTCGTCGCCGGTCACTACCCCAAGCGCGAGGCAGGTGGCGTACCGGCGGCCATAGCTCGTGGCCGAGCCCATCTGCTGCGCCGCGTTCTGCACATCGCGCCCGTCGCGCGTCATGATCCGCTTCGGCAGCGGCAAGTCGAAAACCAGCCGCTCGCCGTGCCCTAGCTTGTGCCGAAGCTGCCCCTCCAAGTGACAGACGGCCGCCGAGCCGCCGTCCTTGTTCACGGCGTCCGTCCAGCCTTGGAGTTCCACCACGAGCCATGTGACCGAAAGCCCGACCTCGGTCAAAAGCGGGCGAATCTCCCGCCAGATGCGGTCCAGCCGCGCGTATTGCTTGCCGTCCGCCTCGTCCAACTTCTCCACGATTGGGCAGCGGCGCTGAAACTCGGCCAGCGCGAGGTTGTAGGCCTTGCGCGCCTCCGCCGCGTCCCACGCCTCCCGCACCGCGAGGATTTCCCGCAGGTAGGCCGGATCCCCCTTGTTCGCGATGATCTCGCGCACGAGGGCGTTGGCGGTCGTCTCGGTCACGACGAGTTCTGATGAGCTTGGTGAGGGTGATGAGCTGTCGTCTTTCATTTGGTTTAGGATTTGGGGATTCACCGCACGAGGAACGCGACTTGCGACCCGTCCGGCAGCGTGGCGTAGTCCACCCCCGGCCGCCCGACGCACTTGTGCAGCAACTCCCGCGCGGGGACCTGGTCGCCCAAGATGACCAGCGCGGACGCCCGCACCCGGACGATCTCGCGCTCCCGACCGTTCAAGAGTAACCTGTCGCCAACGCGCGCTTGGCGCACGTCTTTCCGGAGGATGACCGCGTTGTTCATGAGACCTAGTGAGCTTAATGAGTTACTATCCAAGGCGGCAAACGCGCCGCCGTTTCGCCCCCGACCAAGGCGGGTTGTGCGCAACCCGTCAAGCCCTAAAAATGTTCCACGTGGAACAATCAGCAGGACACCAACCGACCCGCCACGAGGTGCCCATGCCATGTATCCGGATCGCTGATTGATGGAGAGACGGTCGGCTTCTCTTCGTTGCCGTCCCACTTCCATTCCCGCTCAATGCCGCGGTCTTTTCCCTTGCAGACCTTCAATGCGTCATACCCGGTTGATGTGCTACCCGGAATCTTGATGTAAAGGTAGCGGAACGTTTCGCCGCCCTTTTCGTATTCCGGACCCCAGCAGAAATCACCGGACTGCGGAATAAATCCTTCCGCGCTCGGGTACGGGCGGCGGCAACAATCAACGCTCTGTGTATTCATCTGCCGCCAAGCCTCCGCTCCAACTCCCGGATGTGCGCCCACAGCTTCTCGCGCTCCCGGCGGCAATCGCGATAGATGGCGCCGAGCCCGACGGTGATCGCCCCGTTTACGGCCACGAGAATGCCCACGGGCGTCACCGAAACCGCGTCGGCCACTTGTGCGAGAAAAGCGAATACGACGGCAATCATTTGGGCGTAGGCGGCGTGATTTCCTTGGCGAGTGCCTTGGCCTGCGGACTTCCGGGCGGGAAGCGCACCTTGAGTTTTGAAATGGCGTCGTGGGGTCCGACCGTTCCGGCCCACGCCGCGTTCCCATCGTAGGCGTCAATTTCCAGCACGGCCCAGCCATCCTCGGTCAGCGTCCATTTCACACCCGAGATGGCGAAGTTGTCCGTAAAGACCCCATAACGGTCTGAATGCGACCAGCGCTCGAATTCAAATGCCGGGACCTTGCGCAAATTATTTTCGACCGAGGCGCAGCCCGCGATGAGCAAAATGACGAATAGCAAAACGGATTTCATAGGGAAAATAATTTAATTAATCGCAATCCAACTGCTGCCGGTCGTGCCATTGGATTTCCAGAATTTGTCTCCACTATAATCCAAATAGGTATCTCCGAGGAATCGCGGTTGCGCAGCAATTCCGCCCGGCGAGCCCGACCCGGAAAGAATTCCATCCCCGACACCAAGCCCGAGATTGAATGCAGTCATCTCGGTCGAATCATTGTTCCAACAGACAAAATCCACCAAAACGAACGATTGAGAGGGTAGCGTTCCATCGGCAGTGATCGTCAGTTGTTTTCGCGAAATGCCCTGATTGGCGGCCGATGGCGCCTGAAAGGCGAGTGCGGTTGCCCATCCGCCCCCCACCGGTGGGGGCAGCGTCGAAATGTTCTCTCCTTGGCCATTTTCGCTTCCGCCAGTCCCCACCAGCGAAACCCCGGTAATTCCGGTATTGGTGGAGAAATAAATGCGGCACCGCCCATAAGGGCCGCGGGGAAGTTGAAGGGTCGTCGCTACGCTGGGTGCAAGAGCCAGCCGCCGAATCTCGCGTTTGATGGAACGGAAGTATTGGAGCGTGCCGTCAAAAAACATCGTGAGCGATCCCTCTATGCGATTGAGCGGAAGACCGGCGTTGTAGCTGCCAAGTAATGCGAAATTCACAAATCGAATGTCGGTATCCTGGCTTCCGTCTGGAACCGTGCGCAAAACCACCGTAGCGACGTTTTGATCCAGCTTCGTGTTGGTGAAGAGGACGCCAGTACAGCCTAATGCCACCGAAATCACCAGACCCCCGGTACCACCTGCGATCCGCCTTCCCCGCACGCCGAGGAAGGAAATCGTCCGGCATTGGGATTCGAGATTTACCAATGCCGCATCCGTTACGGCATCGAGATTGATGACGGTCGTATTGACTTGGTTCCAGCCATGAACCGCCGCGGCCGACGCGTAGGAGGTCGATACGAGTTCATCGCACCGCAGATTTTCAATCAGCATCCCATGCGTGTAGAAAAGCGCGACGCCAACCACATTGCGCGGCGTGTAGAGGTTTCGTATCGCGGAATTCCGCGCGATGTTGAAGCAGACGGCGCCGGAACCCACGACACCATCGCCAAACGTGTGATCAATGCGCGGGTTTTGCAGCACCACGTTTTGCGCAACCTTTGAGAGTTTTCGGACGGTCACGGCGTACTGCGCATCCACGCTCGATGACGTATCGTAGGAGGGAACAAGAGTGGCGGTGGCGACTCCATTGGTGATCGTGCCGGTGGTGAATGTGCCGCTGACATTCTCCACCGAAAGCAGGCTGATACCACCCGAGCCAGGGTGCGGAAACGCGATTGTGGCTGAAGCGCCCTCTTGCGTAATCACATCTCCTGCGGCGAATGTGCCGCCACTAATGTTGGTGTAGCGCAGCCGGCGGATTGATGATGCCTCGGGGAATCCATCGGTGAGGATAATGGAACTCGAATCCTTCGATGCGATGGTGGTAAAATAGCCGTACCAAGGTTGATTTGGATCGTATGTGTCGACCCCATACCACACGAACACGTCATCCCCGACGGTGAAATTGGAAAGTTCGCCCGAGGTCATGTTTACGACGGTCGTGTCGTAAATTGGCGTTCCTCCATCTATCGGCTTTTCCACAATCGCGGCAACTTTCGACTCCACTATGATTGCGTGATTGTAAGGAAAGGTTCCGGTGCCATCGAAAATGATGCGGCTCCCCTCTCCCCATGTAACCACGCAGGAAGAATTGAGCACAACGCCAGTAGTGATGCGGTATTCCCGCGAGAGCCATACGCCGCGCGCTTCATCCTGTGCGACCGTGAGCAGCGTTTGCAAAACCTCCGTGTCGTCGGCCCTGCCGTCACCGATGGCCCCAAATTGCTCAGGAGTTAACGGGGAGCTATCCAGTAGGCGAAGCCAGCGCCCTTCCCCGCCGTCCGGCGCGATTACCGTTCCGCCGTTGTCGTCCGCCACCGAATTGGTGTCGTAAATAAATATCCCGCCACCTTTGTCGCCGGCCGCATAGTAACCCAAGACCAATCGCGGGGGAACTGGCGCTGGCGTCACAGCCAATGCCCGCAACGCAGCAATCGTCGCTATCTTGGCGACGTAGATGGAGGCGATTTGCGCCGCGGTGAGATAGTTCGAAAGCGGAGGCGGAATGAGTGAAAGTGCGTCGACGTTCTTTGCCCGCAAAATTGCCGGCGTTTGCAGATAAGTCGTCCAGTTACCCTCGGGATCCGAAACCTCGATTTGCAGGATTGTCTTGGCCTGAACGTATTCCCCGATGCGCACACCGGTTTCCTGAAGCAGGGCATAGCCGCCTTCTGTATTGGTCGTGATCGTGCCCGACCATCCACCGTAAGGCGAGCTGATGGGGCTCCAATCTTCCTGCACTGAAATGGGCTGCGCCCGTAAGGTCAGCGAAGTAAGTTGCCGATCCGAAATACTGCCGGCCGTGATGACATTTAACGCCACCGCTGAATCCGGAACCAGCAGAGTGGCATCTGAAGTGATGGGAGTCGCCACAACTCCGACCGCCCGATAGGCAATGAGGAAATTGGGGAAGGTGCCCGTCACGTCGACCCCGCCGGATACTATGATGCCCGTGAGAAGATTGAGCGCGGTTTGCAGTTCGGCAGCATTGGCCGCCGCGCGAAACGCCGGGGTCGTCGTCCCGCAGCTTAGGGCATAGGTTCCACCGAAGGGCGCCCAATTCACCGATCCAATGCTGACGCGGACCGAGTAATCGATCGAGCCGGACCAACTTTCAATCGTGCCGTTATTGGCGAAAAAAAGCTTCTTCTTGCTCGTGTCTCCGAAGGCGAGGATCGGGAAGGGCTGGGGCGTGAGCTGATTAAGCCCGACTGTGCGGGCTTCTGCCAAATCCGTGGCCGCCGTGTTGATGAAGTTGTTCACCCTGAGAGACGCATGGGGTTTTTCCCTACGGGTGGCAAGGGCGAACCTAGTAGGTAAAGCTGGACGATGTAACCCCCATGCTCACACCCGCTGCCGTAGAGCCCGTCGTTCGGAATGCATACCAGTTGAACCCGCTTAACCCAGCCAAAGAATAAGTGCCGCTCCCGGATGCGGTCGATCCAGGAGAACTCGAAGTGCTTTGAAAAAATAGGGCAATCGTTCCCGTGCTCGGGTCGTTGAAAATAAAAAACACCTGATAATAAAGCCTGAAGCGCCCAGCGTTCGATGGGTCGGTTCCAACCCAAAAACGCACCTCGCCTAGCGCGGGCGATGTCGTTAAATAGACGTGGATATTGAGCAAACATCCATTAACCGAAGGCGATGGGTAACAAACACGGGAACGCGGGGTGCGAATGTTTGGGAAGGAACCGAAAGACGTAGATGCGATGATGTCGCCATACCACATGCACGCATCGTCCGTTTGAGCTTGGTCGTAGCGGTCCGTTGCAATCGGGCTGAGGTCGAGATACGCCGCCGCATCCGCAACCAGCGCGCCGAAAGTTGCCGTTCCCGCCGTGGTGATCGTGAAGGTCTCAAAATTCCACGCAAACGGCATAACCTGCGCCAGCGTGAGATTATCAAGGAACGCGTTTCCGATCATCGGCCCCGATATGTCGCTTGGGCAAAATGGAAATGGTTGCGCGAAACGGAACGGCGTAGCCGTGCTCATTAGAAGAAGTCCGACGCGATCACGAGATAGTCGGCGACGTTGCCGCTGTTGCAGCCGGTGAAAGTCTTCACGCTGATGTCGTGTGAGAGGTCGGCGTAGTTCACGCGCAGCCCCGTGCCGTCAGCCGTGACCACTAGCCCAGATGCACCATTGGAAACCGCCAACTGAACGGCGCGAAATACACCACCCGTCGTGACGGTCGCGTAAAAAGTTCCTGCTTGGAGCGAATCGGGGTAGGCACTCGATCCAGTCACGTTAATCCCATCAATTAGGGCAAGTGTTCCGTCTGACGTAACGACGTTCACATTTCCCGATCCGCCCGAACTGTTTCCGCTAACTCCAATTCCGTTCAGCGCCGAAGGACGCATCGTGAACAGGATTTTCCCGCGCGGTTGCTCCTTCGGTTTCGGCTCGTTCGGTTTACCAGAAATCTTGCGAGGTGAGGAAGCGATCTGAACGTCAACGCCCGGACCGCCCTGAATGCTGGCGAGCAAATCAACCTGATCGTTGAAGTTGCGTGCGAACGGCGCGAACGCTGCCGGGCACCGCTTGATCTTGAGATGGTCGAGTTTCCCCATGGGCTTACCGCGCCTTCACGAAATGCCGCTGGCGATTCCAAACCGACCCTTGCCAGAGGCTCAATGTGGAATCGCTGGACTCGATGGAATAGGAATTCGAATTCCCGTTAGCCTGATCGTTCGCAATCCACCCTTGATAAGTGGTGAGATTCGGTGCCGTCCCGCCGCTCAGATATTCGGCCGCCGCATTGCCTGCCCAGTTGAACACGTACTGCGTGCCGAACTTCACCGGAATGGCATCTGCGTTCAGGATCGGGTAGTTTGAGCTATCAACTGTAAGCGTAGGCGGAACGGTGGCGTGTGGAATGGTCGTGCTGATGTTGGGAATCATGCCGCGCCACGCGTAGAGATTGCGTCCGGAAGCCACGTAATTGGGCGTTCCGTTGTCGTCGCAGAGGCATACCGCGAGCGCCGCGTTCGTCTGGCTTCCGACCACGTTTTGTATCCCCGCCCTCCACCAGCCGTCTCCGATGGCCGCAATCACTCCGGTAGCATTCGCATTTGCGATTTGAAGCCCGGTGCGGAGATCAAAGGTCGCAAAAGCCAAGTCCAAATTAGGCGAGGCCGGATTCACCATCGCGACGCGGGCGACATTCGCATTTCCGTTTTTCAGGAAGGCCGCAACGGGCTTTGCCGCAGTCGCTCCGCCGCCCTGCATGATGAAGTGAAACCCGCTTCCGCTGTCAGTGAGTTTCGCCGCCGTGTTGGTGCTGATGCCGGCGCAAGCTGGGGTTCCCGTGGCGTTGGCGCTGACCGTGATGCCATTCGCATTCCATGCCGCGCCCGCGAAATTGTCGTAGCTCGTGAGTAGGTTGTCGAAGGTAGGCAATGAGCCCACGAGGAAATAATCGTTCAGTATCTTTTGCGTGACCGTCTTGGACACCGGCACGCGCAGACCAGCCAATCCTGGGAAGGTATAAACGTCGCTTGCGAAATCGTTCCATGAGTTCGGCAGCGTGCAGTAGATGCGTGTCCATTCGATCAAGCCGCCCATCTTGTCCTGAAAATCGACGTCATCCGCGAAGTAAACCTGCGGTAAATTCGGATGGGGCGTATTCGGCGCCGGTTTGGTGTAATAGGCGCGCAGCTGCTTGAATCGCGCGCGGTAGAAGATGGCCGTTGGTTCCTGCGGATAGGGACGTGTGGGTTCGAACGCCTGCGTGCACGCCTCGTCACTAAAGGGGGCCTGACCCGGGCCGAGGTTGAAAAAGAAATCGGGCATGGCGGCAGCTTAGTTTACGTCCTGCGGCTTGAGCGAATCTTTGATTGCGGTCAGGAGTTGATTGGCGGTCGTTAGTTCGGGCTTGATGCTCGTGGCATCTGCCACATCGAGTTTTTGGGCTTGTGAGGATGCGCGCCCAAGACGATTCGCAACGCTCGCTTCATCGCCTATTGCGGAGCGCGTGAAGTGCCCAACATCTCCTGCGGCACCAGTCAGCACTGCATCGCGCGCCCGCTGGCGGAACATTTGCGCCCGGCGCGCCAATCGTTCTGTTTCACTCAATGGTCTTGGCCTCCCATTGGAAAATGTACGCCCTTCGACGGCCTCTCCGCTCAATTCACGATTGGTTTCCAACAGGCGAGCACGCATCGCTTGTTGAGCGCGCTGAAGGTTGACCTTCTGTGCCTCGACTGCGATTCGCGCATTCTGGGCTACATCCGAAGATGCACCGCCATATTTGATTTCCGCTGCCTGAACCCCACGGAGGCGTCGTAATTCAATTAGTTCCTTGCGGACGTCATTCAATTGGCCGCGCGAGGCCGCTTCGCCAGTCTCGGCAATCGATCCGCTTGGCTTTGAATTTATTTTGATCGTATTCCCTTCAATTCGTCCCCCGAATCCGAACTCGGTTTTTCGGATATCCCGTTGGCGTACCAAATCCTTTTCCAGAAGCGCATTTATGTCGTGCTGTTTTTGCAGTTCGGCATTTAAGCGCTCTACTTCCTTTTCCGCATCGTTCAGCAGTTTGAATCCGGCCCCAAATCGATCTAGGGCCATCAACGCCATTTGGGCCGGTGTGCGAAGGAAATTAATCCGCTGTTGCACGAAATCCTTCTGACTCTCCAAATCGCGCATCGTGCCTTGGCCTTGTGTCAATTGCGCCTGCACACCACCGGTCGCGGCGAATCGAGAACGCGTGCTCGCCAATCCGATTGCCCGACTCTCCTCTTGTGACTGGGCAATCTCGCGACGACTATTTTGATAATCAAGCGCGGCACGGAGCGCCCCAATCACAGTGCCTCCTACGAGACGAAACGCGTATTTGGCGATATTGGTACGGATTCCATTCCCAGCCGCCCCTTGATCTTCTGCGGGCGGTTGTGCGGTTTCCGTGTTTAAGTTTTCGCGTAGCTTCTGCTGACGCAGGAGCGTTAATTTGTACCGCTCCTTATCCATCTCGAGTTGGAGGCGTTTTTGTTTCGTCGTGCCAGCTTCCGTTGTCGCCAGGCGGCCGGAAAGTGCCGCAAGCTTTTCGGTTGTGATGCGAATCTTCCCCACGGTGTCCGCCTCTTCGAAGGCAACTCGGCGACGAAAATCGATCAGCCCGCGCGAGTTTTTGATTTTGTCGATTTTCGACAGCGCGGCTTCCATGCGCTTGCCGCTCTGCTCGGCAATCGTCGCAGCCTGTGCGAACGAGGCGCGCAACCCGGAATTGTCGCCCCCGATCTTGAAGCGGATTTCCTGTGAGAGACCCATGAATTATTGCGGATTGGCTGCGGCGCGGCGGCGTTCCGCCATGATGTTGTTGACCTCTTCCAAGCACCTTGACCGTTGACTGTCGAAGGAGCTGGCCTCCTGCTCGCCCGTCTTGCGCTCGATGGCGCTCCGTTGGTACTGGAGGAGCCGCGGAATTGGCGTGTGCGCCAGCAATCGACCGCTCATGGGATCAATATGGCCGACGGCACCGGCCACATTCACCAATAGCGGCGCGAGACAATAGACCGTCGCCGGTTTACGGACGGGTTTTGCGCCTTCCATCGGAGCCGGTTCGCCGGCCGCCTCATCCAGCCAGAGCCGATCAAGGTATTGGTAAACCTCAGAAACGTCATCATGGAAGAATTCCGCTCGTTGCTCCACCCGCTGATAGCACCGTCCCTTGCGCCATGCGTTCGCCCAGGATCCGCGCCGCCCGCTATTTTGGACATTCAGCGTCCAGAGGAGCCATTGGAGATCATCGATCGTTGGCTCGGTCGCGCAGACAAAGGCGTTTTCGAAGCCGTCGAGTAAGAGCAAATCCGCCGGCGTCATGAGGCGCAATTCCTCCCCGCAGACCGTGAACGTTACACCATCGGCGAAGGCATCCGCTCGCCGCTCCGCTTCCTTCTGGGCGGTCGCCGCCATGGCTGGCGCATACTTCGTGCCCCAGAGGTGATGGAACAGTTCGTTCGGCCCTAGCGCGCCGATGTCGATTTGATCCGCTGCTGTCATGTAAAAACCAAGGCCGCACGAGGCTCTTCCCGTGCGGCCGAGTCCAGGTTCAACGTCTGCTCTTTCAAGGCGACACGGCGTTGAAGGCGTTACGCTTTCTCCGTCGCTGCCGCCTCAAGTTTCCAGAAATCGCGCTGCCGCTTCGGCTCGCCCATATCATCGAAGGCGAACGTAACATTGACCACCGTGGGGGTACTGTTTGGGCTCGCGGTAATGCGCGGCAAAATGAACTCATCGCCCACGTCGGGATGGGCGGTGACATTCGTCGCAATTTGCAGCGTGCCGCGCCATGTCCGGCGCTCCTGAAAGCCGATCCAGCCATTGGGGGCGCCCAATTCAGTCTCGCGCGTCGTCTTGGCGAGCGTCGCCGTGGGCGTGGATTCCTCGGCGATGAAACTCACCCCGTTTGCGTTGCCGGTCGTAGGGGTGATGATTACGGAGCCGTAACCGTAGTTCGGGGAAACTAGATAGGGAACGCTCATGAATCCCTAATCAGACTTTTCCCTATGAGCGGCAAGCCTAAACCGCGGCGTAGCTCGTCGGCGGCAACCATAAATCCACCTGAAACCTAACTTCCGTGCGGTCCGTTTCCGTGCCGTCCGGATCCCGGGATGCGGTGTAGTTATCACCTAGGTCGATGAGGTCCATCACCTGATACCCGCTGACCGTCGACGGCTGCACCGCCCGGACCACAATCGACATAAGATAGCGGAATCGCCCAACGGCCTCGGCGTGCTTAGTATCAGCCCCTTGGGAAGTCTCGGTATGGCGCTGAGTGACAATGGTGCAGCTCAGAAATCCGCGGCGGTGGACGTAGAACCAATCGTTGCTGGGGTTCTGGGCCATCTGGTCGCTCGCCCGAATGAAGTTTCCGCTGCGCACCTCGGCGCGGGATTTCGGCATTGATTCGGTGGCGCGTGGCCCGAATGCCTTAAAGGGGAAGGCAGGCGAATCGGCGTTGATGATGGCCGCGATGCCGGTCGCGAAATTGTCGCCAATCTTCTCCTGCGCGGTGATGCTCACGCCGGGCACGCTGAATGATTCTCAGCGAACCTGCAAATACGGAAACGCCTTCGCCACTCGGGCGGTGGATTGCGCCAGTTTGGTGCCCAAAACCTCGCCAAAGACCGCCGCCCGGGAACCGATGCTCTCCGCAAGTGCCACATCGATCTTTGCCGCCTGCGCATTGGGGTAGCGGTTGATGACCTCAATTGAAAAGGAAGTTGCCGACCTCTGGCGACTGCCAAAGCCGTTTTGGTAGGTTTTGCCGTCCGAGGCCACCGCACTCCGGGCTTGGGTGATTTCGTGGCTGGAAAGGCCCCTGCCGCCGGCTATGCGCTCAATTAAGATGCCAACGGCATCTGCCATCTGAATGACCGATTGGCGCGCAAGGCCGATGGTGCGTTTCGCCAGCACGATTATTCCGGACTGGGATTGGTAGTCCTGCACGCCACCTTGCACGTCACGCCATTGCTCGGCGGCGAAGTGGATGTTCTCCGGATGGAATTGGCCCGCGTTGTGGGCGACGATACCGGCGAGTCGCCAGCGTTTGTTCTTCGTGCGAACCCATGTGCGCCCCTCGGGGCCGCGCACGCCCGAATTGATGGTGATTTCGCCTTTGGTCAGCCCAAGTTTGTTGAGTGAGCGGTTGCGCGCCCGGGTCTCGGCTTGATTGACGGTCTGCGCGGCTACCGCTCCCGCCGTGCCTTTGAGGATGAGCCCCATTTCGCCTTCGGCCCATTGCTCGAATGTCGTGCCTGTTGCGGCAACGATGGCGTTCCCGGATTCGATGAATTTGCGCAGCTCGGGGCTTTCGAAGCCGGTTTTCATTTGGGAAAACACCAGCGGCCAACCGCGCAAACTGAAGCAATGGCCCCACAAACCATCCATGCACAAAGTAATCGCGCCCATTTCATTCGGTCGCCTGGCAAGTCATGGTGTAGTTCGCGTTGTCGGCCACGCACCCCACCAGTACCCATTTGCCTTTGAATTGGCCGTCGAGCACCTGAACTATTTCGCGCAATTCCGGCGCCGGGGGCCGCGTGAAATTCGCCATCGCCTCGACAATAATGATTCCGTCCTTCGGCTCGTATCCCGGCTCCGTCAGTGCCACGCCGCCGCCCGTCGCGCGGATAACCCCCGAGTGACTGTCATTCGTCAGCGTGTAGGCCGTCGCCATCGGCGCTGCGCCTTCGTTGAAGCCTTCGGCGAATTCGTCGGCGAGGTTCATTCCGCCGCCCTCCGCAGGAACTTGATCACGCCTTTTTGTTCGTCGAACCGCTGGAAACAATGCGTGTGATGCGTTGGACTCAGCGTCGTCTTAAGGAAGTACGCCGTCAGTTCATCGTAGTACTTGATCATTATGGCATCGAATTCCGCCAGCCGGTTCTCGGCCGCCAGCGCCATCAAAAGGTCGCGCTCCTGCCCGGCGGCGTCAATCTTGATGACGCGCGCCGCCGGAAGCCCAGCAACGTCCTTCGGTGTGACTGGGCCGGCGTAAATGATTGGGCGCAGCCCGTATTTGTCGCGGATGGCATCCGCCGTCGCCTGCAATGGCCGAATTAGTTCCGCGCGCCATTCGTAGGAGTGAATCTGGCACTTGGGCCATTTCTTTGCCGCCCAGCGCGCGAATCCGCCAACGTCCGCCCCGAGGTCGATAATCGCGAACTCTTTCCCGGCTTCGCAGAAGTACGGCACATCATAGACGCCCGCGAGCACGTCGCCTTGATGCAGATCGCCTACGGGATATTCCTTGGGCCAGTGCCGGATACCCGTTGCGCGATGGCCGCCGGGAAAGCCAGGCGATTTGCCACCGCTGGCGATGAAGGCCCGTACTTGGTCCGGCTCGATGTTATAGCGCCACGCCACCACGTCCACGATCTCATCGTCGCTCAGGGTGAGCTGCATCGGGTAAACGATTTTCCCGATATGCCGCAGCTGGACCTTCGTGTCGGCGTAGATTTCCCACCCCGCCGCTCGCGCCATCTCGCAGAACTTCCAATCTTCCGAGAGATAGCGCCCGTTTTCGGCGTGCATGGGGAACAGGTCCCATCGGACCGCATCAGGTGAAGGGTCGCCTTTGTATTCAATCTGTGGATTCTTCGCGATGAAATCCTTCAGCATCTCACGTGTGATCATCATGCAGCCAGTGCCGCAGTGCTTCATTTTCTGGAAGCCGTTCGCATCGGGCAACTCGCCCGGCAACGCGTTGACCACCCATTCAAGAATCGGCTGTTTCTTCGGGTAGAGTCCGCAGATGATGTGTCGCGAAGGTTCCGAGAACCCATTCAGCAGGCTCGAAAACTGCGAAGGCTCAATGATGATGTCGTTGTCCAGAAAGAAAAGGATGTCGCAATCCGTCTCAGTCAGGAACGCCGCCGCGAGGTTGTTCCGCGCCCGCGCTACGCCGTCGTTCATCATGTAGCGCACAAATAGCTCGACGTTGCAGGCGCGGCCGATGGCGCGAACCGATTCAGACGTGTGGGCCTCGCTCTGCCAATCGCGGGTGCAGAGGGCCACGAAGACCTTGGGCACGCGCGGGACGGCGACGGGGGCGGGCGCGGCGCCATTCACCGCCGCCGCGATGGCGTCTTGCTGCGCGGCCCACGCGTGGACGGGCGGGGTGGTGTTCATTGCTTGGAAAGATGCGCCGCCCATTCCGCCAGCTCGCCCGGCAGCACTTGCATGTGCTCAAACCAGAAATCGGAATGTTGCGCGTCTGGTTTGCGGCAGAAGGCGAACTCGGCTAGTAGGGTTCGGCTGATGGTGCAGCCCGCGCGCCGCAGCGATGCGCCAACCAGTGTTTCCGGATGGAAGGGTTCGCCCGATGCCAGCAACTCGGGAAGGGTGTCGTAGGTTTCGAAATAAGCCGCCGCGGCACATACTCCCAGCACCGCAAATCTGTCACAGACGCCCGGCCCATAGTTCCCCCAATAAGGGGTAATCGCCAATGGTGGCCGAGTCAGCGAATTTTGTGATGGCATCTCAAAGCGCGCGAAATGGAGATCCGGCCTGCATCGCACGACAAAATCCGCATCGGCCGCGCCGTTCTTGACGGCAAACTTCCACGCCTGCGAGTTGTGCCACAGTTGCCGCAGGATGCCTTGCAGCGGGCCAACGCCGGGCGTGCGGGTGGGAGTGATGGCATATGGGGCGTGAAGACTCGTCGAATAGGACGGCTCGGCCAAGTTCGGCTGCTCAACAACTTCTATGTGGATTGGCGCTTTCGGATAACGCTCGCGCAGTAATTCAATCGCGCCCGCATCGGCATCGCGCGCCACGCTCGCGTAGAAGTGCGGGTTCTCAAGCTTCGAGAAAACGGCCCATGCGAGATTGGGCAGCGTGCGAGCGAAGGTGCGGCATTGGCCGCTCAGGATGACGGCGGTTTTCACAATGATTCGTTTTTCAGGAGTTCCTGTGCATCCACCATCGTTGCAAGCAGGCGGTTGGTAGTGCCGCCAATTTCCTCCGCTGAGCAATTGGCCGAAATGCTGGAGGTACTGGCGTTCGCATTTGCGGCGCCGAGCTGCCGCACTGTCTTCGTTATCGTAATGGTGTGGGTTTCCATGGGCCTACTTCTTCATCAGTTCTTGGACCTTGTGGACGCCATCTCGATCGCGGACATAGCTGGGATCGGCGATGGTGGAATTCGCCAAGGGCGTGCCGTCAAGCTCGGCGCAGCCGCTGAGTTGATGGGAATTCAGCGCGTTGTCGGCGTAGAGTTTCGTTATGAAGTCGTGTGTCATCTGGCGTTCTTCCGCCGTCTCGGTCGGATGCCCAATCATGAACGTACCATGCACGCTGAGGCCAATGCTCCGTAGGAATTTCGCCGTTTCGGCCGCCTCCTGAATGTTCAGCTTCTTTTTGACGACCTCGTTGACGATGCGGTCCGACCCGCTTTCGAAACCGATTTTCACACCGAAGCAGCCGGAGTCCTTCATCGCCTGCCACACTTCACGCGTGCTCGTGTCGGCGCGGCACATCATGGACCAGGGGAGCCCGATACGCTTCATCATTTCGCAGATGGCGAGCGTATGCTTGTTCCACGCGTTCTCCGTGTCGCCGTCGAAGCGCACGGAAGCCAGCGGCTTTCCGGCATCCTGTGCTTTTGCCATCCGCTCCCGAATCATCGGCTCGAGCCAAGCCGTATCGTAGAAGCGAATCTTGCGACCGCCCAAACCCAACGGATCGTCGTTGGTCATCGTCGCCGGGAAGGAGCAGAAATTGCAAACCGCGTTACATCCCCGCGACGCCCAAACCTGCAATTCCGGATATCTCGCACCAACCGGGCATGCGTCCCAGTAATGGTCCCAGCACCCTTCGTCGAACATGGGGAACGGTTGCCGATTCATTTCCTCGCGCGTGAGGGTGTTGAACGGCAGGAGGCCGGTCGCGCCGTTGATGAAATCGACGGAATTCTTTTCGTATTCCCCAAGAAGGAACGCGTCAATCGGTGATGGCGTTGAGGTTTCGTGGGCGTGCGCCTCGTCTTGCTTATACGCGCTCCTTGCCGTCGGACCCGCTACCGCGATGCGGATCTCCGTGAAATGCTGTTTGATCAGCGCCAACAGCCCGCGATCATGCTCCCACGCCGCCGCCCCGGTCTCGACGATCAGCACGTCGGGCCGCAGGTCGCGCAGGTAGGTGAAAAACGAGACGTAGCTCTCGCCGCGCCCAACGCTGTCGCGCATGACAACGGTGTGTTCGCCGTCCATGGCGCGCTCGGCCCATGCGGCGGCGTGGCCGAGGAAAATGGGGTAGGGCGTGTACTGGCCGAACTGGAAATTGTCGGGGCGGAATGCTGACGCGAAAAAAAACGGCCAGCGACTTCCGGCGCGGATTCCGCGCAGAAGCTTGCCGTTGTCATTACCCCACCAACACGGATTTGCGAAAAGGATTGTGCTCACTTGATGGGGGCTGCGCCGCACGCACCTTGCGCCGTGCTGGTGTCAATCTTCACCTTTTCGATGCCGCCGAGGATATCGATCCGGTTTTCGTCGAACCATCGGGCTTCGACGAACTCGTTTTCGGATTTGGTTTTAGGCTGAACCAAATACTGATCGCAGCCGGTGAGGTAATTCACGCGACCGGTGATGACGCCGTAAAAGCCCGTGATGGTGTCGCGGGCGGTTGATCCTAGTTCGTGTTTCATGTCGAAATCCTTTCCAGCACCGTAAGCCCACGGCAGTTGTTCCAGTGCGCGGCTACGCGCCATGTGCGGTTGTGCTCCGCGAGGAATGGAAACAGCGCGTAGTTGATGCCCGGCCCCTCCTTGCCGTCGTCAGCCTTCGTGCCCCACTCGATGGTATCGTGCAGGATGATGAACCGGCGCACGCTGACGTGGTGGCGCAGTTCGGCGCGAACCTGCGCCTCGTTGTGGGCACTGTCAATCATCAGCAGATCGCAGGGCGGAATTTCCTTCAGCTTGGCGGTGTCAGCCTGTCGGAAGAACCAGCGATCTGCGGCATCTTGGGGGCATTCAAATTGGTGGGGTTCTATGTCGTAACTGAAGACATATGCCCCCCCAGAAAGAAACGCCGTGGTAGTATTGCCGCTACGGGTGCCAAATTCCACCACAGGCCGACTGCACCCGCGGGCATAATCACGAAGCGTAATTAAATGCTCCGCGATGTCGGGCCATTTGCCCTCACCGCGAGCGCGTTGCTCAAAAAGTTCGTGGATGGTCATAACCCGATTCCCGTTCCGCTGATGTTCGTGACCAGAACTCCCGGCGAAGCTGTGATCGTCACGTTAATGTTGTGCGCCCAATGCTCGATGACGTCGGCCTGACTGCGGTGCGTATCGCGCGCGAATTTCTTGATACGCCGAATCGTGTCGGTGCGCAGGCGGCAGCAGAATGGTTTTTTTGCAGTGCCCATGTGGGCAGTGATGCTGGCATGTATAGCACCTTGCAAACAAATTCCGATGGCCCATCCGCTTTTTTCTGATTTGGGAAAAGAAAAAGCCCCCACCTTTCGGCAGGGGCTTCGCGCACCAAAAAAAGCGTTAGGCCGGGTTATACTGCTTCGTGGCGATGCCGACCACGCTGACCGGGAACGATGGCGAATTCGTTCCGCCGATGTCCTTGTCGAGACGCAGATATCGGCTGACCGCGCGCGGATCGATGCTCAGGATTTGCGCGGACGCGGCATTGGCCTGGGTGAACGCGATGTTCGCGTTCGACCAGTTGCTGTTGTCCGTGCTGCTCTTGAACACCAAATCCAGCGTTGGGCTCGTGCCCGCCGTGGCGTTGCCGATGTCGGCCCGAACGAGGATTTTCCCCTCGTAGCCGATGAGGTCGAAGGGCGAGCCGTTGCCGTCGCCGGAAACGTCTGCCGCCGGCAGAAAGGCCAGCGCCGTGACCACATTCGGGAGATCGTAAGGAATGAGACTCATGGTGATGTTTCTCCGGGTTGAGTTACTGGGCGCCCGAGTCCGAGGAAATCGCGAACGAGGGCCAGTGGCGGACAATGAAGTCCGTCATCAGGTTCACGGTCACGACGATCTCGTTGTTGGCGGCACGGGTGTAGGGGTCGACCACGATGTCGTAGCCGGCCCAATCGCAGAACATCGCCTGCCCCCACGCGCCGAGAATCGTACGATTGGCGTAGGTGCCGGTCGTGCTGATCTGGTTCGTGATGTTGGTCGGGTAGCCGATGCTCAGCCCCTCGTCATTCGTGAGGAAAACGGGGTAATTGGACACCTGCGGGATGCTCTGCCACTTCGCGCGCACCGTCGGATTGGTGAGCCATTGGATCGTGCCGAGGTCGGCATTCGCCGTCTGGATCGCCGCCATGAAGGCGAGCTGGTTCGTGCGGGTGGCCGTCGTGCCCCATGTGAGCGACGTCACGTTGTTGCCGCCGCCCGTAGAATCGGTCGTCGGGCCGTTCAAGATGCCGCGCGGCTGGGAACCGCCGGTGCCCTGAATGCCGGCGAGGTCTTTCGCCAAGGCGATGATGCGAACGTGGTCGTCGCGCACGAGGGCTTCAACATCGAGCGTGCTCTGGGCGAGCAGCTGTTTGTTGTAGGCCGTCTGCGCGGCGAGGCGCTTCGGGGTCGCGAGGACCTGCGCGAATGCCTGCTGGGAGGCGGTCACCGCGGCACCTTCGTCGAGCCAGTAGGCTGTTGCGGCGGCACTTTGCCGCGGAATCGCGACGTTGCCGGTGAGGCCGGACAACGTGCCCACGCCGAGGGAGGTCAGGAGCGCCCGGTTGCGCAGTAATTCGATGAAGGAGCCTCCAAGGAAGTCCTCTGCGATCAACGCGCCGGCGCCCGTGAAGTTGTTGGCAAGAAGCCCGCGTTCGAGCTGCTTGCCATAGGGCGTCCATGCGAGCGAGGGACTGACACGGAGCATCGCGGCGATCAACTCGCGGTCGCCATAGGTGCTCATGTCGTGTGGGAGGATGAAGCCGGCGGCCGGCACCTCGCGCTTGTAGAGTTTCGCGGCGGCGTCGGAAGCCTCGCGCTCGAGGCCGTCGAGTTCCTGCCGGTTGGCGATGCGGTTGATCGCGCGTGTCATCGAGTACCGGCGCCGTTCGGCGCGGTTCATGCCGATGGTGGGCGGCGTGGCGACGGGTTCGGCCTTGGCGAATTCGCGGAGGCAAACCTGTGCGAAATCGGCAGCAGATTCGCTTTCCGCCAGCGCCTTGTTGATGCGTTCCTGTGGAACGTTGAAACCGCGGCCGAGAGCAATGATCTCGGTGATGCGGCTGTTGTCGGCGGGCGGCGCTTTGCGCTCCTGCACGGCTTCGACCTTGGGTTTCTCCTCGGTCGTGGTGGTAGTTTCGGCCATTTTCGGAAGTGATTTAGTTGCGGTTGTCTCCTTGCTGCGGCCCACGCCTACGGAGTCATCGGCGGGGATGCTGACGAGGCTAATCTCATAGGGCTCCCATTCCGTGACCCGGTAGCTGTCCCCAGCCTCCGTGTCCGATTCGGCGAGCACCATGTTTTTGACGCGGTAGCCGACGCTGACCAAGCTACGGATACCGTCGATCACGTCCTGAAAGATTTCCTGCGCACGGGCGGACTTGGAGAAGCGCACGATCGCGCGGCACTTCCCGCCCTTCACCTCGCATGACTCAATCACGCCAATTTGATCGCGCGAATTGTGATCGAGCAAAAGGGCACCGCCGTTGCGCAGCCGTTTCAAATCGCAGGCGTCGGAGGTGCATTCGAGAATTTCCGACCCGAACCAGCGTTCAACCGGCGTTTCCGACGCGAAGGAAAGGGGCACCGTGCGCGCCTTTTCGTCGATGGCTGCACGCTCCAAGACGAAATCGCGGGTCGATTCCTGACTGCGCTTGTCGGCCAGCACTTCCGACACGAGGCGCCGGACTTCATCGGGGCTTTTCTTGGTGATGGTCGGCATTTAACCGATGCCAAATGGGGAAAATTTACCAATGTGTCAAGTTGGCCCTAAGCATCAAAGCTCAGAAAGCAGGATCGCCAGTTCCTCGTCATCCTCAAGTTCCCTCTGCAATGTTTCGGAGGAAACCGCATGGGGAGCTGCATCCAAGCAAATTTGGCCCGAAATTTCCGCCTGAGCATTGACGGTGCGGACTACCTCGGCCTCCCATCGGGTTTCGATGACGATTGCGGCCCGCGCTCCGTGAATCACTTCTGCCTCGGCACTGAAGCTGAATTCGGCCGAAAAAATCGCCGCGGCATCCTGCACCTCCCAGAATTTTGTCGGGGTCGAAATCGGAATGCTGTCCCAACGCACGAAGGCGCCGCCTAGGCCGTAAGTTGTCGCCTTCAGGGATTCGGGCTCTGGTGGCGGAGGAACGGGCGGAACCGGAATTTCGTGAGTGTAGAGTAGCGCCCCCATCGCGTCGCATTCGAGCAGGAGCGGTTCGCCACTTTGCAATAGAATGGGGAGCCCTGGCGTTGGCGCGGGAGTGAGCCGCAGGGGGCCCAGATTACCCTCAAGCAGCAGCGGTTCTCCGTTTTGGAGCAGGAACAGGCCGCAAATGCCATGATGACCGCTCGTCACCTCCGCTTCGGATAATTCGGCGGGAGACAGAGCCTCGGTAATGCCCTCTGATACGATTTTAATAGCCCCCGAGCTTTCCGAAGGCGCAATGGATTCCCCGATAGATGCCGGGAATGTCCCGGCGGCATTGGCAGCATCCGAAGGGCTTGCGGACTCAATTACGGAAGAAGGAAACCGCCCCGAGGCGGATGGGCTATCATTTGGAGTGAGCGTTTCAGAGGCCGAAGCAGAAAACACCGCCGATGCGCTCGGCGAATCGAAAGGAATGGCGGTCTCGCTAACCGAATCCCGATAGGCGGTGATGGGAGTCGAGGAATCAGCCGGCGAAAGCGTTTCGGTTACACGATCGGACAGGATCGCCGTCGCGCTACTGGATTCCGAGAGCGTCAGCGTCTCGGTAATGGACGAGAGCTGAATTGCAGAACGGATCGCCACCGTCGCCGCACACCACACACCCGATGACCAATTGGTCCAACTTGGCGGATTCTCCGTACCCGCAGTCGCCCTTGTGATAGTCGCGCCACCTATCGTCGCCGGATTGGTATCCGTCTGATTATTCGCAATCGCATTACTGTAGCCGATCGGGGCAGTGATGGATGTGTCGTTGACGACCGAGAGCGCAAGCGCGAGTACCCAGGCGCCATCGGTAACGGTGTCAATTGATGGCGCGTCGGGGTTGGTGGAGGTTGTGGGGCCGGCGGTCGTAGTCGTGGCGTCAACGATTGATGCCGAGACTCCGCGCAAAACATAGACCGCATAGGCCGTCGCATCCGCACTATTGCCGCTCCCGAGCCCAACGAACGTCGCGTCTGGACTTGCCCCCATCACCTTGCGCCCAATCCAGAATGCCGCGCCGCTCGTATTGTTAATCGAAATCTGTGTGTACCCAGCCGATGATGCGCCAGGCGTGTAGCCCGAGCGAAATGGGCCGCCCCCGAAAGCAATTACAACATCCCCCTGCGCCATCGTTGGGAGCGTGATCGACGGGTTTCCGCCGTTGTTCGCTACAGCGGAGAGCGCCCCACCTGTGACGAGGGAAATTGCCATGCGGCCACCCTCTCACCCGACCACTATGACGTAAACGTGTAATTCACGTTGATGGTGTCGCCGTTGGAAACCGGCTTCGTGCCATTGGCGAATGCTCCGACGGAAAGGAGGGTTCCGCTCGTATTGTCCTTCGTGGCACTGCCGCCCACGTTGATAAAGCATCCGGCGACGTTCCCGGTATTCGTGATTGGGAACGTGCAGGGTGCGGACGTGGCCTTGGAGCGCGCGGAGGATGCGGAAAATGAAGGCGTCTGCCGATTGCCCGTATAGGTCGGGAGGTTTGCAAGCCCGACTTCGAGCCAGCCCGCATGCGACGCCTGGGTGTCGGCAACATTCGGGGTTCCAGCCCCCATGAGGCCCATCACCACCGCGCCAGCCGCTGAGTTGCCAAGGATCGTATCGTTGATCAAATTGCTCCCTACGTTCGTAATTAGGTTGTCGATGGTATCGCGCCACACGAGCTGCCCATTGCGGCGGCAATCGACCTCATAACGACCATGCGGCATGATGGTTTCAGTATGGCCAGCGCCGCGCGTGACCGTGGCAGCACTGGAAGCGGAGGGAGCGATGTTCTCATTCATGGGTAGTCCAAAATCATAACAACGATTCCGAGGAAATTGGCGGACGTGAGCAATGCGAGATCGCGCGCGGGATTATTGTCGCCCTTCGTGATCCACGCTTCCTCACGCTTGACGAGTGCGCGGTGACAGAGGCCATCGACCCGCAATGCGATATCGTCCCGAGCGATTTCTTCGAAAGGCATCCTCTTCACGAGCACGGCCACGCGGCGTGCGGGGATCGCCGGAACCATGCTCGGTGTACCATTCGTGAAATGCACCTCGGCGTTCAAGGCCGCGGCATACACATTGGCGAGATTCGCGGCTTCGATTTGCGAGGCACAGCGCAGCATGCGCGGTTCCGCGGCGGCACAGAGGGCCATGGTAGCACAGCCAATGATGAAGAAGCGAAGGAGGGTCATGGGATTTCTTTTTTAGCCGGAGTTGAAGTTTGCTTCAGCGCGGCGATTTCTGCCGCCTGTTTAGCATTCTGAGCATTCAGTTGCTCGTTAACGGTGCGCGCCTGCGCGAGATTGTTGACCAACGTTTCCACGGTGAGCCCATGAATGCTTCGCCAGATATCCGCCCGATGTTCTTCGATGCTCATTAGTGGACTGATATTAAATAGCTTCCCCTGGAACATAATAAGCCGCCCCGGCTACTTCGATTCTAATCCGTCCTGTTGGCACCGTTGCTGAGGCGTCATATGTCCCGAGCTTCCATGCGCCAGCGGATCCTCCCGTTGGGGCCGAAGTTTTCAGCGAGCCGCTGAATATCGCATTTTGGGATGTGCTAATGGAAAGCGCCAGCGTTCCGGCCGTATAAAGGGCGAATGGTGCGGACCCTGAATAAAAAAGCATGGTGCTGATTCCGAGCCCTACGCCCGAATTACCATATCCCATGTTCGCCCCAATACTTCCATCGCTCGCGAGAAAATCGATTGAGCTATATCCGCCGGTATTGGTATTTTGAATCTGCACCGCAACGCCCGTGCTGTTCGTGGAAAGCTTCGTTAATCCGGTGCCATGGGGCGTGAGCAGGATGTTTTTATTACTATCCAGGGTCGCTAGCGTGAGCGTTTGGCCAGTGAGCGACGTCAGCGAATTGGCGCTAAGGGCTGTTCCCCCGCCGCCTGCGGCCCATGTTGGATCGGCCCCGGCTCCATGCGTCGTCAAAACATAACCATCTGTTCCGGGCGTAAGCGCGGACCAACCGCTCGCGCTGCGGTAGAGAACAACGCCGCGCGTGCTGCTGATGAGATCCAGAACGCCGCTAGCGGTCAGCTCTTCAATCGCCCCTGCACTGGCGGTGGTACGACCCAAAATTCGGGCCGTATTCATCGTGAGGCCCGATGTGGTGATTGAGCCGGTGGGAGCTGCGCCGACGTCGCCGGCATCCAGAACGACAGCCCCGGTTTGCCCATTTACCGATGTCACATCCCCACCAATTGCCGCGGCGATATCGTCGACCGTCGCCTTGAATGATTCGGCCCCGCTGCCCTCGCGCACGAGATAGAGAAGATCGGTCGATTGGACCGGCAGCGAAATGGTGTCCAGTTCGGTGAGCTTTAGTCCATCGGGCATGGCAATTATTTGATATGCAGAACGAGCTTCGCGGCACTGAAGCGCAATGCGTCGCCCGACTCCACGGTTTTCTTTTTCGGCAGCTCGGCGGCGGCAAGTAATTTGCCCCCGCGCGACGAATCCCAAAGCCCGACGTGCGTCACGTCCGTTGAGGGCATCTCGTCGAACATGACCTCTCGGGCGCTTGCGCTGACGCCCGCGACGCCACCGCCAAACAGCTTTTCGGTCGATTTTCGGGCCATTGCGATCTCGTTCGTGCCGTTGGCGCCTGGGTCCGCGCTATGCAGCGAAACGAACATTTCGCGGCTCGCGATATAGTCCACGAGATGATTTGCGAAATGGGAGGAAAGGGGCATCGCTCAGTTTTCGGTTTGCGTAACGACTAGTCGGCGCGACACCGGATCGCGCTCGGCAACGATGCGCTTATTTGCCGTCGGGGTCGCGACATTGACGTTAAGAACCGTGGTGGGCTCGTTGCGGTCATCCTTCTTAGGCTTTTTTCCACCCTTTGCCTCGCCGCCCTCATCGCCATCAGGTTCTTTTTCAGGCTGTGAATCAGCCGCTGGCGGCAACTCTACGCCGAACTTTTCGGCCTGTTGTTGTTCGCGGCCCTGCTGCGCAACGACCTCTTCAAAGTTGGTCTGCGACGTCTCTTGGATGACTTCATCGCGCGATTTGAAGCGATTATCCACCGCGATTTTATTCGCCTGCGCGTCCTTTTCCGGATCGACCCAGGGCCAGCGGCGCGGGCGGAAGCGATGCTCTTCGAACTTGGTTTTCTTCGAATAGGGCAATGCGCGGCCGGTTGTCGGATCCTTCATCGAACCATTCGCCAGCGCGATATTGAGCCAGAACAGAAAAACCGGTGTCTCGAAATGATAAATCCACCACGTTTGTAGTGCCTTGAAATGCTCCCGATCCTCCAGCAGCCCGGCGCGAATGCTGGAGAAATTCACCTCGGTGAGATCGTTGGCGATGGCGTAATAGCTCATGTCGAGACCGGCGCCAATACGCCGCAGCCGGACCTTCATGAAATCGTCATATTGCTCATGGGGATATGCCGGATCCCACTGTTTGAAATCCAATCCGGGCGTACCGGAAAGGTCTTCAATCAGGCCGGGCTCTGAATCCATCGTCTTGTCGCCATCCTTGGGTTGCTCACCCGTATAGCCGTCGCCCGGCTCATTATACCCGCGGGTGAAAAATCCCATCTTAGCCGCGCCCGTGCGCGCCGCAACGATGGCCGCCTCGTCATAACCGTCGAGCATCTTCAAATCGCGCATGATGCCATGCAACCATGTGCAATCGCGCACCTGGGTAATGCGCTGCCGCTTGAACGGGTGAATGAAGTCTTTGGCAGGATGAAACTCGCTCAGATAGCCGTCCGTATTCCACCACATCTGATCGCCGGGATGAGCCTTCAGAATCCAGTATCCTTCCGGCCGCATGTAGCCATTCACCTGAACGCCCATGCGGACCTCGGAAAGAACCCGGCCGCCATTGCCTTGATCCGCTACGCGTATGACCTCATTCCGCATATCGTCGATCATGTCGGCTTCCAGAAGTTGCAGGCGACAGCCGAACTCATTCGAAGAATCGACGATCTTTTTTACCACCATGTCGCCATCGCGGGCCGTGCTGCGCAGCGCGAGCCGACCACCCTCATTCAGCGACATGTCTCCCGAAACGAAGCAGTCTCGCTTCCAGCGCGCATACGCATCCTGGATGATGGCCGAATCCATTTCATCCAGCACCCATGCGAGCTTTTGCGTCTTGGGGTCTTTTCGCCATTCGCCGGCCATCGAATTAAAGGTGATGCCGTGAAAATCGTAGATATTGTCTTCGAGCCTGGAGAGGTATCGCAGCGAATAGGGCTCATTGCGCTCCAATTCCCGCGCGCGGCCGCGCAGCGTGCGCAATCGGGTCCGCATCTCGGCATCGCCGGTCGTGAGCGGCGATTTCCAATCTTCTGTCAGCCGGTCGTAGATCGCGCCGGCATAAGAACGTTTCTGTCCCTCGCGCAAAGCCCGCATCGAGATCGGCGCCGGATATTGCGGGCGCGCGCGCCCTCCATTCGCAAATCCGGCGATGGCCGCTTTGAGGCGTTGGCGGAAGGTGGGCATTAGAACATCAGGTGGCGATTGCGGAAGACGAAGGCGATGCGTGCGCAAAAATTGGATTCACGGGTAAAACGCCATGCATGGGCGGCGACGCGGAAAGGGCGGGGAAGCAGTTTGCTCATTGCCAGGGGGGCCACCATTGCGATGGCGGATAGGCTTGTTGATTGAGAGACTTGAAGCGCACTGCGACCTTGTTTCCGGCGCCCAATCCGGCATTCAGGCGTTCCTGCTGTTCCTCACGGCCCACCTCGGATTTGAACCGCTCGCGCAAAAGGAAAAGATCGTTGATGTTCGCGAGCGTATAGGCGCTTCCATTGACGCTGGCGGTTTCGACCGTGCGTGACGTGAGAGCCTGAATGGTCGCCTCGATTTGCACTAGGCATTGCGCCGCCCAACTGATTGTTGGCGCGCCGGCAGGATTAATCGCGAGGTTTGGCCCCACGACCATGTTGGGGAATGCCGTCCGCACCTGCTTTTGCTCGTCGGCCTTGGTGACATAGGCCCCCACCAAATATTTGCCCGGAAGCCATGTGGCCGTGACGGAACTCGCCACCTGAATCAGGAATATCCCGGCCTCGTTCGTCGCGTCGAATTTGTAGATGTTGCCCTGATTCCTCAGCACGTAATGCAGCGTCCACTCATTGGCGCTGAAATCGTTGAGCTGCCGCATCCATTCAAGCGAATCCCCCGCGGCGATGACCTGCGGTTCGCGAAGCGGAATCTGTGTACTTAGGGCCACTCCCTAAGCGTTTGTTGGGAAATGCCCCGAAGGGCAATTAAATAGGGATGAACCTAAAGAATGCGCAGAGGACGGCGATGCCAATCAACAAGAGGATCACGGGCATCCGATTACTGACCGGCTGAACCATTCCTCCCGACCATCCGCCCCGACATGTTTTTGTCTTCATAAATTCACCATTTCCCCACAAAGCCTCCGGCGCGGCGAAATCCGGATGCCCGGCGATGATGCGCAGGTGCTGGCTTGGTTTCTGCGGGCTCGGCCGATTTTTCGGCTGGCATGATTTTGCCCGTTTCGGTCATTTCGGCGGAGGTTGCCGCAGGAGCCGGATCGGACGGAACCTGCGGCGTTTCACTATCGGGGTTCCGTCGGGAGTCAGTCCCGGCATTTGGCACCACCTCCTTAGATTTCATCTGCTCCACGACCATCTGCGCGGCCTTCGCCGCCTCCTGCGCCTTTGCCTGCTTCTTCAAATTGGCCTCCAGTTTCGTCCAATGGATGGGCGCAAGCGAGTGCAAAGCGGCCAAGGCGTAAACATTCAAGTCCAGCGCCTCATTCCGCACTGCATTGTTTTCTTTTTCGAAGATAAAATAGGGGCGCCCGAACTGGAACTTTCGCTTCCGTTTCTCGGCTGTGAGCTGTTTGAAATAGTCCACTCCATAGCCTTCGCCCTTGGGGAAGTGCATTGAGCGTGCTTCCGGAATCGGCAACGCGAGCCGGTCGTAGATCGCAGTTTTTGCCACCGTCACCCCGACATTCCAGTGGGGAATTCGGGCCTTGTTATTCCGGCTCGGCTTAGCCGGCAGCAGTGGTGGCGGGTTAAGCCCGATTCGATTCACACCGCGGCAGGGAAACACTCCGCGATTAAGCCGCGGGGTGCAAAATCCGAGCACCCGCTTATCTTTATGCCCCATGTCAATGAAGGCGCGATCAATCTTCATCTCCAATCCATCCTCCCGCGTGAAGGTCTCCAACAATGCTTTGTCAAGCAGCGCCCAAACCTCATCTTTTTCAGTATCGCCCTCGAACACCAATTTGCGAATACCCCACGACTCTTCCTCCACACCCCAGCCCTTCACCTCGAGCTCAATGCGCAGGCGGTGCACGTCGACGCCGGCTGTAAGAACCAGAATTTGTTCCGGCAACGATTGAGGGTCGTATTCTTCGGCGCGCTTAAGGATGTCATTCCCATCAATTTTCTCCGCGTCCTCTTCATAGGTTTCAGCCAGGAATGTGTTGATCCAGACGCGCAACGTCTGCGCGCCGCCATCCTTCGCCTTTAGGAACTCGGCTACGAATTGGTGAATCCGCGATGCGTAGCCCTTTTGATGGCCGAAAAGGCTATTTAGACCGTTGAGCCAGTAGCCGCGCACACCGCGGAATGTCGCCGTAGCCATCCAGCGCCCGGCGCGCACCATCGCAACGCGGTCATCATCGTCGAGGCGGCATTTTCGCCCGGGACACTCAATCCACGCGGTTTCCGGTTCTTCGTCGTTCCATTGGACGTGTGCCCACATCAACACGAATTCGTATTTGCACTTCGGGCAGCACACGTGCCACTTCCGTTTGTCGGACTGCTCAAACAGCGTCTCGATTTTCGATAGTCCCTTGACCGTCCCTGTTGATGTTTTGATTTTGATCGCATTGCGGAAGTTCTCCGCGCGCTTGTCTGCCAGCGCGCACGGGTCGCCCTCGGTCCCGGCGCTCGGAGGATAGCGATCAATCTCGTCTTGCATCACCACGCGCCGCGGCCTGCCCGCAAGCCCCGCAGGCGCGTTCGCCCCGACCAGCACAAAGGAGCCCCCCGGATAGTGCTTCGCGAGCACGGTATTGCCCGAATCCCGCGTGCGCGGGTCCTTCACAAGCCCGCGGAGTGCCTTGCTGTCCCGAATCGCAGGCGCAATCCGCTCTTTCGAGTACGCCTCAGCAAGCGTGTCTGTCGGCTGAATCATCAACTGCGGTGAAGGATCCGCGTGCATGAAATACCCAGCCGTGTTGATGAGGCATTCCGTTTTCCCGAGCTGGCTGGCCCACCAAAGCACCGTTTCACTAACTTTCTCGTCAAGGGGCGCATCCATCGGCTCGCGCTGGTAGGGTAATCGGTCGCACTGATAACGACCCGGTTCAGGGCACGTCTCGGGCGACATATACCGATGCTCCTCGGCCCATTCGGAAACCAGAATCGCCGGAATCGGATGGAACGCCCCGCGCAGAATATCCCACACGATCCTCTCGGGGTCGTTAAGCGGCGCTGCTACCATCGGCGTTTTCCTCGTCTTGGTTCATGTTCTGGTAGTCGGCCATCTCCATCGCCTGAATGTCCTTCAAGAGCGCCTGTCGCTCCTCCTTCGGCATCCCGCACGCAACGATCTTTTGCCGAAGCGCCCCGCAGAACCGCCCCAACACGATTTTCAACGCCGAAATCTCGATGATGCCACCCTTCGCGATGAGGTTCTTTCGCCGCGCCGCTTCCGCCTGCTCCTTCAAAAGCGCCGCCTTCTCGCTGTTCGGGTCCACGCGGCCCGTTTGCCGCCTCACATACCAGTCGATCACGTCCGACGTGTCGTATTGGTTTTCATCCCCGACCGCCTCCCCTTTCCGGTAGGGCATCCCCTCGTTTTGCCAGATGGTTAACGTCTGCGGTGCCTTCCCCATGATGGCCGCTAGGTCCTTTTTGCTGACGATTTTACCGGGCATGAATTGGATTAAGCTCGACAGATTTTGGTTTGGTCAACGGATTGTGCAATCAACCCCTGACGCGCGTCGGCCCGACATTTTCGAGTTTTTCGCGTGGGGAGCGCCCTTCGGCCTTTTTATCGCTAGCGAAAAAGCGCACTCACGTTGCCTCCAACCGTTTTGATGCCGGAAGGACCCGGCAATTTTTGCCTATAGGCAGTTTTTGAAGCGGTGCGGGTTTCGTGGCTGCGGCGCGATGTCCACGCCCGTCACGCCGAGGAAGAGGCCGAGGGCGAAGCCGGAGAGGAAGAGGGCCATGGTCAGGACTTGCGGAGCGGTTTGAGTTGGTCGCGAAACCGAATTTTCATCCGGTGAAAGCGGCGCAACTCGGCAGCGCACTCATGCATGCGGCGCGCTCGCAACTTATCTTCCTCGTTGGTGGCGACAGCCCAGAACGCTTCGGCTTCCTGTTCAAGCCATTCGGCGCGAGCTTCCGTTGATGGAGGTGTTTTCATGCTGGACCCGTTTGATCGGCCTCCTCCAACAGAGTCCGGAGCGCGGCGGCGAGGTGGACGAATCCGGAGGCTTGGGCGCGCTGGATGCAGAGCAGCAAGTGGAGGCAGTAAGCGGAATGGGTCATGGCGTTTTTTTGAAGCGGTTCACTACGTTGGCGCAATCTAGCTCGGCTTCGGCTGCGGTTTTGAATGGCCCGCGAAATTGCCCCCATTGTTCATTGTAAAAGTAAAAGCAAATTGACCACCAACCATCGTTATATTGGCGGACCTGATATTCCCTCGGGTCTAGAAGAGGAGCGTTCACAGCGCCTCCTTGATCTGGGTGAGGGTGGAGTGGATTTCGGAGATGGCGTCGGCGGCGCGGGTGCTGCGGGTGCCGGCGGTCAACTCTTGGAGGTAGCCGAGGGTTTCGCTTAACACGAGTTGGGCGCGGGTGAGGGCGGCGTCCTTTTCGGAGAGGGTGGCGGGGCGGGCGGGCGATTCGACTTGCTCGCGCAGTTCGGCGAACGCGGCGACCTTCCGGCACGCGGCCAGCGTCTCGGGGGAGAGATGGCGCAGGGGGGTGGTGGTGGGCTTGGGGGCGTTCATGCAAGGCCCTCCGCTTTGGCGATGGCGACGCGCGCAGCCTGCATATTGGCAAGCATATTGAGACTGGAAAGCCCGTCGGGATGAGTCAGTGACTTTAGTGCGGCCAGCAACTCAGGCGCGGCGGCGATCAGGTGCGCGTTGGCGCTGTTCTCGTTCTCGCGTGCGTGCAAATGCTGAATCCCAACATTCGCGATGAGAAAACCGGATGTGTCGCTGATTTTGAATTGCTGCGCGCAGTCAAGGAACTGCGTTGCCTGCCACGGGCCGGGAGTTGAAACAGTTTTCATGAGCTTAATGAGTTTCCCCGAGGCGACGCGCCCCGGATTGGCGGTGAAGTTGGGGACTTGTGCGCAACCCGTCAACCACTTTTTCGCGGTCCGGTCAAAAAAGGCTCAACTGCGAGGGATCGGCGGGAGACGGCGCGGGGGCTGGCTTGCCGTCCTGCCTATCAATTTCGCGAGAACTCGCCCCGGTCGGGGTCTTGGTAGGGGGGCGGGCGGAAATCGCCTGCGTTGGCGCCTATCTCCGGCCAGTCAGCGGGGTATTCCCCGGAAATCGCCAGTTTGCTCATAATTTCGCCTCCTTCACCGCCGCCAACGCAACCGCCTTCGTCTCCTTGAAGCAGGGCACCCACTCCGGTCGTGAGAACGTCTCGGCCGCCACCTTCTTCGCGTGCCGCGTCGAGTTGTGGTCCTTACGGTTGAACGCGCGGGCCACCTCGGGTTCGCTCGCCCCGGAGAGATCGGACGCGATCACCATCGCCATCAGCCGGACCCGTGCGATGTCCTTGTGCTTCGCAGGGGACAAGAGTTGCGGTAGCGTGTAGTTGAAGCGCTCGGCGACGGCGCGGGCGACCGCCAGGCACACGGCGCGCTGCCGCTGGAGCAGCTTGGCGTCGCGGTTGTCCTTCAGGGCGCCGCAGTTGAAGTTGCCCCGGCGGGGCCGGCGCTGGATTTTTGTGATCACGGTTTCAAAGTTTCCCATGCGAGTCTAACCACTGCTGGAACTTGGCCATTTCCAGAGGCATTAAGTCGGTGTGTCCGATTGGCCATCCCATCAACCAGTCTTGCCAGTTCGGGTTCACGTTCATACCAGCGATTCGTATATTGCCCTCCCTCAGCCATACCGTCGCAAGCCAATCCTCCAAATTGTGCCGATGATCGCCGTTCTCCGCTCGCACCCATGCAATCCCGTGCTTGCCCGTGCTTGCCCGTGGTGTGGGGATAGCCCCCACCTGCACTAATTTTACTGCTTGGTCTAGCGATAACTGGGCCTTCGCTCCCGATCTCCTCACGAAGTGGTTTCCTTTCGGCTTCAAGTGGACTGGAGAATTTCCACCACCGCAAACGTTCGGCGTGGGCCAAAATCCAGATTCGATTGCGGAAGTGAGGTGCGCCGGCCTCGTGAGCGCCCATAATTCCCCACCGTGTGTCATACCCCAATCGGGCAAAGTCTCCAACGACTCGAATTCCTCCCCGATGAGTAAGCTCTGGCGAGTTTTCCACGAGGACGAAAGCGGGTTGAATTTCGCCAATGATGCGTGCCATTTCTCGCCACAGGCCGCTTCGAAGTCCTTCGAGACCGTCTCCTCCTCCTGCAATACTAATGTCTTGGCATGGGAACCCTCCAGTAATGACGAGGCTGTCTCTAATGCCTCGCATGATTTGGATGTGCTCTGAACATTCAGGGTTGTCGGCGCGATAAGTTGTAACGTCATCCCAAATTGGCGCAGGATCGAATTGGCCGTCGTTCTGTCTTTGGGCAATGACCCCACGTTGATATCGTCCAATCTCCACGGCTCCGACGTTGCGCCATCCAAGGAGTTTGCCTCCGAGCATGCCACCACCAGCGCCTGCGAAAAGTGCCAACTCATTCATTTAGCCTCCAGTGAACGAAAGCTGGCATCGCGCGACTTGACCTCCGCGCATGCTCCTTCGAGCGGCACAACCTCAACGTGGCAGCCCGGCTGCGGGCCGTAATACTTCGTCGTGCGCCCCTCTACGATCTGCGAATCGTCCGCCCAAAGGATCCCTTTGAATGCGTCCTCGGTTGAGCGCGTGAGCTTCGTCTTGTCCGGCTTGCTGACGTGGTACAGTGGAGCGTCCTCGCGGAGTTGTCCCAGCTTCGCCTTTGAGGTGTGGAAGTGAGCCTTGAGCCGCGGCATCACGAACGAGAAGTTAACGCGCAGCGCCCCGCGCAACGGAGTCTCCGGCCTGACTTCGTGCGCAAAGGTCACGCACGCTTGGCGCCAGTCCTTGTTCCGCTGACCTGCGTCGTCGGTGATGATGACTCGGCCCGTGTAGACGCCTCCTTTCTTGAGGGCGAAGCCGCGCTTGCTGCCGCCAGGGGCCGGGATGCCGGGGACGAAGAATTTGATGGGCGTGTTCATGTATTTTTCTCCGAAAAGACAAAGAGATCGCCGCGCGCTTCATCGATTCGGGCGCGTGCTATCGGGATATACTCCGCAGTCATGTCGATCCCGATGAAGCTCACCCGAATCTCGAATCCGGCGTCCTCAATCGCGACGGCCATCCGGTGATAGGTCCGCGTCCCGCCGAACGCAGCGAGGTGGCCGCCGGGCTTGAGCACGCGGTGAACTTGCCGCCAAAGCTCCACGTTGTAGGCGATGCCCGAGGCGTCCCACTTTCTCCCCATGAAGCCGAGTTCATAGGGAGGATCGGTTACGCAAGATTCCACCGAATCGTCGGGCAGATCCCGGAGTTTCTCGAGCGAGTTGCCGTGGATTAGGTTGAAACTCATTTGAGCAGCCCTTGTTCGCGCGCTTCCCTCGGGTGCTGGTGAACCCAGTCGTGACATTTTCTGCAGAGCGCCATCCACGTGTTCTCGTCGAGATAGGCGCTCCCGTATCTTCCGTTTTTGTGATGCACATCGCGCGAGTTCGCCGTCCCGCACCGCTCGCACTTGGGGCGCGCGGCCAGGAACTTCTTCCGCTTTTTGCCGTATTCGTACTGCGCCAGCTTGCGGCGCTCGCTGATGGCCGAGAGGCGCGTGCGGCGCTGGATCGGTCCGCCTCTATGGAGTGGGGTTCGTCGTTGGAGCATGGTGTTCGGCAGGTGGCTTGGATTCGCTTTGGGCCAGTGCGGCGAAGAGTTCGCGCATGAAATAGCGAGCTGCCTTTCGTGTATGTTTGCAGCTCGTGGAGCGGCCCCAACTCTCCTCGCCTTCGTCAATCGCCAGCTGGCGGCGCGTGCGAAAGTCAGGACAATCGCACTGGCCCGCGCCGCCATTCGCGACGAGATCAACCCGGTAGCGCCTTCCCGGCACGCTCTCGCTTGCCACCCAATAGACCATTCTGTCCCCAGTGGGGATTGGTTCGGTGCTCATCGGTAAAGTTGCGAGGATGTGAGACGACGGACGGACGGAGCGGGCGGTTCGCTCGTGAAAACGCTAGGTTCGTTCACCGCACGCCCAAGAGCTTGCGCTCCTCAGGTGAAAGTTTCGCGAGCGCGGCGGTGCGTTGCGCCTCACGTTGCTGCCATTCAGCGGTTGCGATTTCTTCGGCCTGGTGCGCCGCCTCAATGATGGCGTGGCCGAGGTCAGCGCGCTTAACCTCGATGCGTTTCCGACCCGCGCTGATGTGGACCTCCCATTGCGCGGTGTCTTCGCCGGTCGCGCCTTCGACGTGATAATCACGCTCGCGGTGGATGTCCACACACGGGAACGCCTCCAGTCGGGTCAGTGTGCGCAACAATTCCGAAGCGCGTTTCTCGTGGCAGAGCCGTTGGTAGTCTTCGACGTTCATTTCGTTCTATTTGATGCGCTCGTGGCGCGGGCGACCGAGTATCTCGTTCCACGTATCAAGTCGCTCCAGCTTTGCTGGAGCCTTCATCTCAAGGTAAGTGCGCGAACCGCTCCGCTCGACAATTTCGCATTCTTCAGTGAGCGCGCGTTCAAGTTCGGCAACGCGATCACGCAACTCGTCGAAAGTGGGTGCTCTGTGTGTAGGCAGTGGCATGGGAGATTCGTTCACGACCAGTAGGCCGTGGGGTTCTGCCAGTCGGGATAGTTCGCACTCAGCCACGCGGCCAATTCCGAAGCCTTGGCCCGGTTGCCCTCGTACGCCACGTGGAACGCGTCGCCTTGAAGGTTGCTCGTGTCGTCGCCCGCAATCTCGCGCTTCACCTCGCCGCAGGCATCGACGATCTGAATCAGTTTCGGCCCTTCGTAGGTTTCCCGGACGCTAAAGCGCCGCTCCAGATACGCGTTCGCGCTGCGGTCGTAGAACGCCGCCTTGTAGAAGATGGCACCGCGTTTGCGGCCTTTCTCATCCACGATCTCCGACCACATGCTGTGATCGGTGGGCCGCTTTTTCCATCCATTCGGGAACGTCGCTTCGACGAAAATATCATCGACCTTTTTGCCGAACTTGAAGCCGAGCTTCTCCCAGGGCTTGCGCGCCTCGTCGGCACTGCCGCCGTAACGCTGGCCCAAGTCGAGCGGCAGCGTTTGCTTTTCCGCCTGCTCCAACTGACCGGCTTTCTCCTGCGCTTCGATGCCGCCCACGGTGGAGGCGGCCATGAAGTTCTTAACGTCACCTGCCATCAGCGCGCCGAGGGCGGCTGGAGATATTCCTTGTCTGCGTTGTGCTAATTTCATGGGGATAAAAAGTTGAGCTCTGTAGATTTGGGGGTTGATGGCATTGGTTTGTGCGGGGAGTCCTACCCCGGTGTTTGAAGGTTGATGCATGGGTGTCATTAGTGGTCATTTCGCTGACTCCACCTGAGGTGTTTGGGGGTTGATGCGCTCCAAGATCACGAGGCCTTTCTTGGTGCGTCCGCACTCTCGCCATCCGGCGACCTTAAAACAGTATCCAGGGTTTGTTGACCGGATGCGTCGCGCATCGACGTAGGTATAGTGCCTCTCACCAGGCCAGCAGTGATCAGCGATTGCGTCAGCCTGTCGGATAAGCTCGCTGCTCTCATGCTCCGACTCGTTGCGGAAGACCGCGCAGTTGACCCCTTCTTGGCCTGAGTCGTCCTTGAACTTCCGCCAGACGAAGAGCGCGTCACAGGTCCATGTGCGAAGCACAAGTTTGTTGCCTGGGCCGACGAATTGTCGCGGCCTTCTCCCG
>DATAIA010000720.1:0-10739 GCA_036262895.1 Xanthobacteraceae bacterium | reverse complement strand
CGACCAATCAAATGCGCCGAACGCTGCTACTGACGGGAGCAAGCCGAGGGATCGGTCACGCGACCGTTAAACGCTTCTCAAGCGCAGGCTGGCGCGTGATCACCTGCTCGCGCCATCCTTTTCCGGATGAATGTCCCTGGGAGGCTGGCCCGGAAGATCATATTCAGGTCGATTTGGCTGACGCCCAAAACACGATGGCTGCGGTGGAGGAAATCAAACGCAGGCTCGAAGGAGGCCTGTTGCACGCGCTAGTCAACAATGCGGCGATTTCGCCGAAGGGCGAGGGTGGGTCGCGTCTCGGCTCGATCGACACGACGGTTGAAGTCTGGCACCAGGTTTTTGCGGTGAACTTCTTCGCGCCGATTACGCTTGCGCGTGGTTTGATCGATGAACTGCAGGCTGCCAAGGGCTCGGTCGTCAACGTCACATCGATTGCGGGCTCGCGGGTGCATCCGTTCGCGGGTGCGGCTTATGCCACGTCGAAGGCGGCGCTTGCGGCACTCACGCGCGAGATGGCCAGCGATTTTGGAACTCGAGGCGTGCGGGTCAACGCGATTGCGCCGGGAGAGATCGATACTGCAATCCTCTCGCCCGGAACCGACAAGATCGTCGCGCAAATACCGCTCCACCGCCTCGGAACGCCCGATGAAGTCGCAAAGATTATCTACGTGCTCTGCACCGAAACATCATCTTACGTGAATGGCGCGGAGATTCACATCAATGGCGGTCAGCACGTTTGACCCATGATCGGGTGATCAATGCGCATAGGCGGATCGTGCGTTTGACCGGACTGGTGGTCTGGCCGGCCGTTCGATCAAGTGGGCATAGTTCTCAATGAGCGCAGGCCGCCCGATATAGTAACCCTGCACCTCGTCGCACAACTCTTTCGACAGAAATGCAAGTTGCTCGCTGGTTTCGACGCCCTCCGCGAGCACCGGCAGATTGAGCCCGCGCGCGAGACCAATCACGCCGCGCACGATCGCCGCCGATTGAGGATTGCGTTCGATATTGGAAATGAAGGTTTGATCGATTTTGATTTTGTCGAACGGGAACGACTGCAGATAAGACATCGATGAATATCCCGTCCCGAAATCATCGAGCGCAATGCGAACGCCAAGCGCCTTGAGCCGACGCAGCAGTGCGACGCCACGCGAGAAATCATCGACCAGCACGCCTTCCGTGATTTCGAGCTCCAGCCGGTTCGGCGACAATCCTGTTTCAAGCAAGATCGAATGAACAAGGCCCGGCAGATCGCCGTGCCGGAACTGGACCGGCGAAAGATTGACGGCAATATGCAGATGCTCCGGCCAGGTCGCCGCTTCGCGGCAGGCTTCACGTAGAATCCATTCGCCGAGTGTAATGATGTGACCGCTTTCTTCCGCAAGCGGGATAAAAGCCCCGGGAAAGATGCTGCCGCGGCTGGGGTGCTGCCATCGCACCAGAGCTTCAAATCCGATGATTTCCTTGCCGATGCGCGCTTGGGGTTGATAGTTCAGCACGAATTGTCCATGCGCGACGGCTGTTTGCAACTCGTGTTGCAACGCGCGACGGTCACGCAACTGGGCGTCCATTTCGGCTTCATAGAAACGGAACGAGCCGCGATTTTCCAATTTGGCCCGATGAAGCGCGGCATCGGCATTGCCAAGCAATGTCGCGGCATCGGCGCCATCCGTTGGGCAAATCGCAATCCCGATACTCAATCCAACCTGCAATTGCCGCCCTTCGATTGTGAACTCGCCGACCGTGGCGCCCAGTAAACGCTCCGCAATCGAAGCGGCAGCGGCCGGTTGCATGCCGCCTTCAACGATGACGCAGAACTCATCGCCGCCGACGCGTGCGATGCAATGATTGCCGGCGGCCTCCTGAAGACGACGCGAAAGTTCGTTTAGCAAGGTGTCGCCAACTGACGGACCAAGGACATCATTGATTTCTTTGAAACGATCGATGTCGAGGCTAATGATTGCGAAAGAACTACCGCGTGTCCGGGCCTCATCGAGGGCGCGAGCAAGTCTTTGATTGAAAGCAGCCCGGTTCGGCAGGTCAGTCAACAAATCGTGTCGTGCGAGATGCTCGATCCGCTCCTGAGCGCGCTTGCGCTCTGTAATGTCCTCATGGGTGGCAACCCAGCCACCGTCCAGCATCGGCCTATGAAGGATCGATATAATTCGACCGCCTCTGGTTTCGACCGTGAGCTGCCTTGTGATGCCGCGCTGCGCTGTACTGAGAATATCGTCCAGGTAGGTTTCCGGATCGATCAGGAGTGAGCCTGTCTCCGCACGAAGTGCCAGAATATCGCGGATTGTGCAGCCGGGCTGCAACATCTCACGCGAAATGCCGTAGATCTCCAGATATCGATCGTTACACACCAATAACCGCGCCGATGCGTCGAACATGACGAGACCTTGCGACATGTTTTCGATCGCCGAATCGAGCAATTCACTTTCCAGCGTCAGTTTATTAATCGTCTGGCCGAATGCCTGGGCGCGAACCGCGAGATGCTGATCGGCCGAGACGCCAATCAAACTTATGCCGAGTATGGCGATCGCTGAACTCGCAACGGTAATCGCCAGGTACGTTGGCGACAGCGCTGTTGTGCCGATGGTTTGCGTCGGATCGAAAACGATCTCGATGGCCCCCATGCCGGTGAAATGATGTGAAACGGTCATGAGTGTCAGCAGCAGAGCCGACAATAATTTTCCCGATGAATCCGAACGGCGTACGGCGATTTCCAAAGCGGAAACTGCGAACAATATTGCGAGGACAATGGACCCGATGACAAGGTCGTGAGACCAACTGATGCGTCCGGGTAACTGCATCGCCGACATGCCGAGGTAATGCATCGTGGCAAGGCCCGCAGCGATGATGACCCCACCGAAAGCTGCCGCCCAACGTTTCTTGCTGGTTGCCGCAAAACCCAATCCGACGAAAGTCCCAGTGGCTGCGATTACGAGTGAGAGTGCCGTCCGCCAAACCTCATAACCGACGGGAACAGCAGGCTCATAAGCCAACATGGCGATGAAATGCGTCGCCCAAATGCCGCATCCACTCGCAACGCCAGCGATCAGAATCCAAATAAACTGCGGACGCCCATGCGTTTCACGCGACCGATGAAACAGGTTGACGGCGGTCAACCCCGCCAGAAAGCAAACAATCCCGGCAACAACGACAAGGCGTAAATCGTGCTCGTTTGTCAGGCAGGAAAAAACACGAAACATGAGTTTGACCATACACTCGTTTTGATTGAGTGCGTGGCTTTAGGCCTTCCCCGTTTCGATGGAGTTAATCGGTGGTGTATGTATTTAGGTGTAGGCATGGATGTATTTGTAAACGTTAATTGAGGCGTCTGCCGTCAATGTTTTCGTTCAGACAGAGCGGATGACAGGCGCAAGAATGCAAAACAAGCGTTTAGCCGGTTAATGGCCGCATTCGTCTTAGCCCGCGGAGGCTGACTTGGTGAATGGTTGTTTTGGACGTTTGATTAAATCTGAATAATTCTCTATCGGAGCCGGGCGACCGACATAATATCCTTGCACCTCGTCGCATGACTCTTTTGAGAGGAATGCGAGTTGCTCACGGGTTTCGACGCCCTCGGCGAGTACTGGCAGATTAAGCCCGCGTGCGAGACCGATCACGCCGCGCACGATTGCCGCGGATTGCGGGTTGCGCTCGACGTTAGAAATGAAGGTCTGATCGATTTTGATTTTGTCGAATGGAAACGATTGCAAGTAGGACAGTGATGAGTACCCCGTTCCGAAATCATCGAGCGCGATGCGCACGCCGAGAGCCTTGAGGCGGCGCAATAATGATACGCCACGTGAAAAGTCATCTATCAACACGCCTTCAGTGACTTCAAGCTCAAGCCGATTGGGCGACAATCCGGTTTCCAGCAAAATGGTATGGATAAGGCTGGGCAGATCTCCATGCCGAAATTGCACCGGCGACAAGTTGACCGCGATGTGCAGGTGTTCGGGCCATATCGTTGCTTTGCGACATGCCTCGCGAAGGATCCATTCGCCGAGCGAAACGATAAGGCCGCTTTCCTCAGCCAGCGGAATGAAGAATCCCGGCGGTACGCTGCCGCGCGAGGGGTGATGCCATCGGACAAGCGCCTCGAAGCCGACGATTTCCCCTCCAATTCGAGCTTGGGGTTGGTAATTCAGCGTGAATTGATTGTGCGCGATAGCCGCCTGCAGATCTTGTTGGAGGGCACGGCGCTCGCGCAACTGGGTGTCCATGTCGGCTTCGAAGAAGCAGAACGATCCGCGGCTTTCTGCCTTGGCGCGATGCAATGCTGCATCCGCATTCCCAAGCAACGTGCTCGTGTCGGTTCCATCCATTGGATAGATCGCCACCCCGATGCTCAGGCCCATGCGCAACTGCTGGCCTTCGACCACAAACTCGTCGGCCGAGCACGCAAGCAGGTGCTCGGCGACCAACGCTGCTGTTGCCGGTTGCTGCCCACTTTCGATGATGACATAAAATTCGTCACCGCCGACGCGTGCAATGAAGTTGGCGCCTGCGGCTTCGTGGAGCCGCCGCGACACTTCACGTAGCAGCCCATCGGCCACAGACGGGCCAAAGACGTCGTTGATATCCTTAAATCGATCGATATCGAGGCACAGAATTGCGAAGGAGTTGGCGGATGCTTTTGAGTCGTCCAGGACGCGCACAAGCTTTTCACCGAAAGCGGCACGGTTCGGTAAGTCGGTCAACAGATCATAGCGCGCCAGATGCTCGGCCCGCTCTTCGGCGCGCTTTCGCTCGGTCAGATCCTCGACGACATTGATCAGATATTTTGGCTCGCCATTTTCACCGCCAATTGAAAGGCGCTTGGATGAAATAAGACGGGTGCCATTACGCGGTGTCTCAAGCTTAGCCAATTCGATAAACATCTGACGACCGGACATCAGCACTTCGGTGTCATGCTTATTGATATTATTGGCCTGATCCGGCGGGAAGAGGTCGTGGGCATTTTTGCCGATGATCTCCTCGCGTCTAATTCCTAAAAAGTTTTCTGCTGCCTTGTTGACCAGCACATAGCGATGCTCGCGCGAATCCTTCACAAGGAGTGTGGCCGGCACATTTTCGACGATGGTATCAAGGAAGGCTCGCGTGCGATCGAGCTCTTTTTCGGCCTTACGCCGTTCGGTGATGTCTTCGTGTGTGGCCACCCAGCCGCCTTCCGGCATCGGTTGGTGAATGACCGATATGGTACGACCGTCCCCGGTTTCCAGAATAAGATCCCGGGTTTCTCCGCGAGCGACAGCGTCAAGAATGCCTCTGAGATAAACGTCGGGGTCGCCTGGAAGCGTGCCGATCTTTGCACGATGCATGACAATATCGCGCATCGTCCAGCCGGGCTTCACATCGTCGCGCTTCAGGTCATAAAGCTCCAGATAACGATCGTTGCAGACCAGCAGCCGCGTCGAGGCATCGAACATCACCAGGCCTTGGGACATGTTCTTGACGGCTGCGTCGAGCAGATCGCTTTTTTCGCGCAACCGGTCGCGGGACTGGTCGATCAATTTCTGGCTATCGCGCGTGAGTTGATGAAGTTCTTGTCCGAATGCATGGCTGCGCATGGCTAAGCGGTGGTCGGCGGAAACGCCGATGAGACTCATGCCGAGAATAGCGACAGCGGAACTGGCAACAGCTATTGCAAGTGATGTGGGCGACAGCAGCATCATGCCGGCAACCCGTGTTGAATCGGGCGTGATATGGACGGCGCCCATCGCGGTGAAATGATGCGATACGATCGCAAGCGTCAGCATCAAAGCGGCAAGCATTTTCCCGATGGTATCGTTGCGACGGACAGCAATCTCCAACGCAGCCATACCGAAAAGCGCGCCGAGGGTTATTGATGTGAGGACAAGATCGGGCGACCAGGTGATGTTGCCGGGTATTTGCAGCGCCCACATGCCAGTGTAGTGCATCATGGCGATGCCGCCACCGACGATGCCGCCGCTAACTGCCGGCGCCCAGGTTTTTTTGCTGGTTGCGGCGAAGCCCAGCCCAGCAAACGTCACGAAGGTGGCGATGACGAGCGAAAGTGTCGTGAGGCCGAGATCGTATGCGGTTGCAATTCCCGAATCATAGGCGAGCATTGCAATAAAGTGCGTCGCCCAAATGCCGCAACCGCTCGCGATTCCGGCAATCATCATCCAGATCAATCGCGCGCGGCCCTGTGTGGCGCGTGCGCGATGAAATAGGTTGACCGCCGTCAGTCCCGCAAGGAAGCAGACGACGCCGGCAACCCCAACAAGCCTTAGATCGTGCTCGTCGGTCAGGCATGAGAAAACGCGAAACATGATCCCGATCACACATTATTACTTGCGTGATAGGCTTAGGTCTTCGCACATTTCGATGCCGTTAATTGGAGATGTTTATATTTATAAAGGTTAATGCTGTTTGCTATAGCCAACGCTTCCATTTGAAGAAAAGGTACGGCAATGCGGCGGCAGCCAGCATCAGGGCGATGGCGATCGGATATCCATAAGTCCATTCAAGCTCAGGCATATGCTTGAAATTCATGCCATAAATCGATGCGACCAGCGTCGGCGGCATAAACACCACGGCAGCCACTGAAAATATTTTAATAATGTTATTTTGTTTGAGGCTTACCAAGCCGAGCATTGCATCAAGCAGGAACGTGATTTTGCCGGAGACATAGGTGGCGTGATCAGACAGCGACTGCACATCGCGTTGCATGGATTTAAGCTGCGCCCGTGAGTCTTTCGCCCAGCGCATGCCTTCGGACTCGTTGGCAACGAACAGAAGCATGCGGCCGATAGAGACCAGGCTTTCGCGAACCTTGGACGTGAGATCGCCCTGACGGCCAATCGTCGTCAGTATCTCATTATATGATCGCGACCGATCCGCCGTGCTTCCATCCGGCTCAAAGATATCGTGCGAGATCCGATCGACATCGGCGCCGATGCGTTCGAGAATATCAGCAGATCGGTCGATGATTGCATCAAGCAGATCCATTAATAGGGTTTCGCCGGATGCTGTCGAGGGACAGAGCCGGCCAAGTTTGGTTTCAACGATGGCAAATGGGCGAGGCTCATCATAGCGAACCGTCACCAAGCGATGTCCCGACAGAATGAAAGTCACGGCAGCGGTTTTGGGTGTTGCCGTATCCGCGTGGCACAGCAACGTCGCCGTCATATAGCGGGCACCGCTCTCGATATAGAGCCGGCTTGAAATTTCGATTTCCTGCATTTCCTCGCGGGTAGGAATGGAAATTCCGAGTGCCCGCTCGGCAAGCCTGTCCTCTGCCGTTGAGGGGCTAAGCAGGTCGATCCAGAGCGCATCATCCGGAACCTGAGCGTCCCCTTCGATGACATTTCGCTCAAGCGAGGTGCCGCGCAATCTGTAGGCCGACAGCATGAGGTCCTCCATTCCGGCTGCTGTCGTCTCAAGGTCGAGCAGCTCGTCTCGCACTCCTCGTATCGAACTCTTGGCTGGATCGGCACAATCTCGCAAGGGCGGTCATCTTGCCCCGCCCTGAGCGACCGAATCACAGCACGGAACGTTACAGACGTTCCCACGCAAAGAGGGGTGAAGCCCACATCAGCCACTCAGGCGGCACCGGATTTAGTTTGGTTGGGGGAAAAGGTGCAGCCGTTCGACCAGTGCTTCAGCCGGTCAGTACGGGCATCCAAGGGAGGTTGCTGCGATCACAGGCGAGCCGGCCCAACCAACCTCAATCGGAAATTTCTGCAACGCTTCAAGAGCTTCGCTGCCTTTTTGGAACCGCTGGCTGCGTCCGTGCGTATAGCATTTCGATTGCTGCGGCTTCTGGGTGATCGAGGCGGATCAGAGGTCGTCATAAGTGAGGCATTCTTGCAACAGCTGTAGACACAATGATGCCGTAGCGAACTCGTGTCTGGAACACAGGGGGCATTTCAGTTAACACATCCTGGGGTAAGTTCTGAACACAACCAGTCGGAAGAGAGTAGGGCGATGGCGGCGGGGCGGGCCAAACTTGCGGTGTTTGGATTAATGGGATTGCTGCTCGGCGGCTGCATGCAGTCGACGCTTGAGCCGGCCTCCGAGGCCAATTTCAAGCCTCGCGATAAGCAGTTGCTTGCCAATGCCCCCTATGCGCAGGCCCAGATTCCTGAACTCTATCGTCGGCATATCGTTGATTATCATCGCAAAGAGGCGCCCGGCACGGTCGTGGTCGATTCCGATGCCCGCTACCTTTATTATGTGCTGCCAGAGGGCAAGGCGATCCGTTATGGCGTGACGGTCGGCGAAGAAGCGCAGGCGTGGTCAGGCGTGGCCAAAGTCGGTCGCAAGGAGGAGTGGCCTTCATGGACGCCCACTCCTGGCGAACACGAACGCCTCGGCAAACTTCCGGCTTTCGTGCCGGGTGGCCCGCAAAACCCGATGGGAGCCCGGGCGCTTTACCTGTTCGACGGAAACAGAGATACGCTCTATCGCATTCACGGCACCAATCAGCCGGAATACATCGGTTCCGCAATTTCCTCAGGCTGCATCCGCCTGACCAATGAGGACGTTATTGACCTGTTCAATCGGGTCAAGATGGGCTCCACTGTTGTCGTGCTCCCTCCCGGCCGTAGCGATTCACCGGTCAATCCACGGATTGCTTCCTCGGGTGGACGGACGTTCGACTAATGGAGTTTTGACCGTTATCGATCTGGTCGAGATACGAATGTTTGAATCGGTCCACTAGAAAAACGCCGGGGAAAGCCCGGCGTTTTTGTTTCTACATCGCGACGGGCCTATGCGCCGAGTTCGATATGGACGATTTCGGGTGGGACTCCCAACCGCGCAGGGATAAGGCTGGTGCCAAGGCCTCCGGAGACCACCATGTGCCGGTCCTGCTCGACGATGTGACCATACGCATAGCGTGCACCAAACCGTGACGGTACGAAGTAGGGCCAGAGGAAGGGCACGCGGATTTGTGCGCCATGCGTGTGTCCGCACAGGGTCAGCGCGACGCGCGATGGCACTTTCGGGAAAATGTCGGGCTCATGAGCGAGCAGAATGAAAGGATCGTTGCTGTCTTGTGCGCGGCGTAGTGTTCCCGGCAAATCATCGACACCGCGGAAGCCGGAGCGGGTGCGGGAATGTGCCAATTGATCGCCAAGACCGCCGAGCCAGAACCGTTGCCCTTTTTTGTTCAAGTGCACAGCGGTGTTCTCGAGAACCGGAATGTCCGCATTCATGAATGTATGGCGGATAATATGAACGTCCTGCGACCAGTCATGATTGCCGAGAATAGCCCAAACCCCGAGCGGGGCGGATAAGCCGGCGAGTGCCGAACCCCAATCGGCATGGGTAACGCGCTCGGTGACGAACGCGTGTGTTGCGATGTAATCGCCCAGCAAAACGGTGAGGTCGGGTTTCAGCGCATTCGTGGTTTCAACGACATGTCGAATGCGCTCAAGGCCCATGTTCGGGCCGCCCGCATGAAGATCAGAAATGACGGCGATCGAGAGATGCTGCTGTCTCGGCCAGGAATGAGGTGTCAGCCGGTATTCAGTGACTTTGAGATCAAACGGTTCAATCGCGGCGGCATAGTTCGCCGTCGCGCCAAGGGCGCCGGCAATGCCGAGCCCACCCATAATAACGTTTCGTCGATTGACCGCCATGCATCCGCCGATCGCGACGGTATCAAACCGCGCATGTTAGAGCGCAAAGACGCGTTTTCTTAACGCGAACCGGTGCCCACCTCCGGATCAAATTCGAAGGCATGCCTCGGTTGAAACCGCTTCGATGAAATTACCAACCAATCCCAAACATCGTACTGAGCCATTGGTTTCCATCATCAACGACGGAATTTAGGCAGGAAGAAGTTGTTCGCGTTTCACCCAGTCCAATGTCCGGTTGAGGGCGCGGCCGAACCGCTCAAACAGTTCGTCGATTTCGGCAGGATTGATGATCAGGGGAGGGCAGATCGACACGATATCTCCCGCGATCGAGCGGACGATCAATCCTTCTTCCTCCGCAAACTGGACACAGCGCGCCGCAATAGCTTGTTTTGGGTCGAATGATTGCTTTGTAAGTTTGTTTGCAACGAGTTCGACAGCACCAACGAGCCCCAGTCCTCGCGCTTCTCCGACCAGCGGATGATCAGCCAAAGCCAGCAGGCGCTGTTGGAATTGCGGCGCCTTGGTTGCCGCGTTTTCGAACACGCGATCGCGAGCGTAAATCTCAAGCGTTTTGAGCGCTACGGCCGCGGCGACAGGATGGCCCGAATAGGTGAAGCCGTGACCGAACGTGCCGATTTTGCGGCTTTCCGTCAGCAGCGCCTGGTACATCGTCTCGGGGATCATCACGCCGGCAATCGGAACGTAGGCAGAGGACAAAGCCTTTGCGATCGAGATGGCATCGGGACGAAACCCGAGTGCTTGCGATCCGAAAGCCGTCCCAAGCCTGCCAAACCCGCAAATGACTTCATCCGCTATCATATAGATGTCGTATTTGGCGCAGACGGCCATCATCTTCTCGAAGTATCCCGCTGGGGGCACGATAACGCCGCCCGCACCCATGATTGGTTCCGCAATGAAGGCGGCAACCGTGTCCGGATCTTCGTCGAGGATCAATTTCTCGAAGTCTGCAGCAAGGCGCGTGGAGAATTCCTGTTCGCTCTCTCCCTCAGCTGCAAAACGATAGTGATGGGGACACGTTGTGTGTAACACATTGGCAATCGGCAGATCGAAATCGCGATGATTGTTCGGCAGGCCAGTCAAAGAGGCCGATGCGAT
>DATAIA010000719.1:0-7170 GCA_036262895.1 Xanthobacteraceae bacterium | reverse complement strand
TGGCGAGCTTATAACCCTTAGGTCCCACGACAACCCCTCCTGGCTTTAGAAGGTCAGCCCGCCCATGGTTCGAGGTTCGCAGGAAAGCTCGTCCAAGGGCTTTCCACTTGCTGGCGCTGGCAGTCTTTTCACCGCGATGTTCGTTTTGCTGGCGTTGCCTTGGTTTTCCGGCGCGGTGACAATTCCCTGGGATGCCAAGGCGCAATTCCAGCCACAACTGCAATTCCTGGCGCGGTCGTTGGCTGAGGGACAATCGCCTTTCTGGACCCCGAACGTATTCGCGGGATGGCCGCAAGTCGCCGATCCCCAGTCGCTCATCTTTTCACCGCTCCATTTTCTGCTGGCGCTGATCGAGCCGAGCCCGAGTTTTCGCGCCACCGATGCAGTGACCTTTGCAGCTTTGTTCATCGGCGGCCTGGCAATTCTTTTGTATTTCCGCGATCGGGGCTGGCATCCGGCAGGTGCGCTTGTTGCTGCCTTGAGTTTTGCCTTTGGCGGTTCTGCGGCGTCGCGTCTTCAGCATACGGGCGAGGTGATGAGCCTCGCGCTGCTGCCGCTGGTGCTTTGGCTCTTGGAACGGGCGCTGCAACGCCGCTCGTGGCGCTACGGTGTTGCGGCAGGTCTTGCCGCCAGCTTGATTGTGTTGCGCCGCGATCAGGTCGCGCTGCTTGAAGTCTATCTGTTTGTCGGGTTTGTGGTCGCGTATTGGTTTGGATCGAACGAGGCTGCCAAGCGCATTCGCGAAAGCTTGCCGCCGCTTGCGGCCGGCGCTGTGGCCGGGGCCGTTGTCATCGCAATTCCAATCACGCTCACGATGTTGCTGGCTGAAATTTCCAATCGGCCGGAAATCGATTTTGTGTCCGCCGGACGCGGGTCGTTGCATCCCGCGCATTTGTTGACGCTGGTATTCGCCGATCTGTTTGGTGCGGCTGATCCACAGGTGCCGTACTGGGGGCCGCCGAGTTTTACATGGGGTCCGACGGATCTCTTTCTTGCGCAGAATATGGGGCAGCTTTATCTCGGCGCGCTTCCCATCGTGGCGCTCCTTTGGCTCGGCGTTATCCGCGGACAATTATGGGTTCGAGAAATTCGCTTCTTCTCTGTCGCAGCGCTGCTTCTATTGGCCTATGCGCTTGGTTGGTACACACCAATTTTCCGGATCATTTACGAGGTTGTCCCCGGCATCAAACTGTTCCGCCGGCCGGCCGATGCCGCTTTCGTCTTTTGCGGTCTGTTCGCCTTCATTGCGGGTTATCTTGTCCATCGCTGGCTTTCAGGAGCACGGTTGTTCGCACCGCGGCGGCATTGGACCCTCAGCGCGGCGTTGTCGTTCTGCGTTTTGGCCGCCGCATTTGGTGTTACACTTAGGGCACATCAGGTGTCGGTGGCTGTTCTTCCCGTAGTCACGGGATTGGTTTGTGTGGCGCTCGCTGTCGTTTACTTGGATGTCTCGGCACGCATTGCTCACAGCAGGCCACTCATAACAATGGCATTCGCAGCACTGCTGATGACGGGCGACCTTGCCTGGAACAATTGGCCCAATGAGTCGACCGGCCTGCCGCCGAACCGGTATGAAGAACTGCGTCCCGATACCAACAATGAAACGATCGCGTTTCTGAAGGAACGGCTTGCCCAATCGCGCGCGCCCGACCGGCGCGATCGGGTTGAACTGATAGGCATTGGTTATTCCTGGCCCAATCTCGGTCTTATCAACGATTTCGATCATGTGTTTGGACTCAATCCGCTACGGCTGCGTGACTTCGCGGCAGCGACCAATGTTGGCGATACGGTGGCCAGCCCCGACCAGCGTACGTTTTCGGCTCTGTTTCCATCCTACCGTTCAAGGTTCGCCGATCTCCTTGGCGAACGGTTGATTGCAACAGGAGTGCCGGTTGAGCAAATCGATAAGACACTCAAGCCCGGCGATCTTCTTTTCCTCAAGCAAACCGCCGACGCTTACATCTATGAAAATCCGCGGGCGCTGCCGCGCGCCATGTTCGTGCCGCGTTGGCAGCGCGCGGATTTCAGTGAACTGATCCGCGCCGGGTGGCCGGATGTCGATCCGCGCCATGTTGTGTTGCTGGAACAGCCGCCATCGATTGATATCTTGCCTTCGACCGGTGCGGCATCGGCAACAGTCAGGATCGTTTATTACGGCAACACCGAGGTGACGATTGAGGTCGATGCGCCGTCGACGGGTTTTCTGGTGCTCAATGATGCCTGGCACAAATGGTGGAGGGCGAGCGTCGATGAAACGCCTGCGCCGATCCTAAAAGCAAACGTGTTGTTTCGCGCCGTGGCACTTGCGCCCGGACGGCATCGAGTGCGGTTTGAATTTCACCCCTTTGCCGGCGCGTTTGCTGAGGTGCTGGAGAAGATCAAAGGTTGGCGAGATAGATTTTGATTCATTGCCCTCATGGTTCGAGACGCGGCGCTGCGCGCCGCTCCTCACCATGAGGGACACCTCTCTCCTCATCCTGAGGAGCCGCTGAAAGCGGCGTCTCGAAGGATGAGGCCACATTCCATAATTTCAGTGATTTCTATTTTCAAACCCGCGAAAAATCATATCCGGCGCGCTTGTGTTATGCCGTGAGGGAACGACGCGGCCGGCCCAGATCTCCTGAACATGGGCGCGATCAAAACTCATGATCGGAGATTGCTTCCAGCCCTTGAAATCCTTGCTACGCCAGGCGAACTGAGCGGCATCCGCATTCACATCCGTCACATACATCGATCGCAACGCTGCGAACGGACGTCCATCGCCGATGGTTCGATCGAAATTGACATCAAGCACGATGCGTTCCTGATCGAGCGAGGCAAGGTGCAGGCTGGCTGCGCCGCCTCGAGCAAATTCGATGTGGAATGTCCGGGTCGAGGGTTCGAACGATATGGCGCGGATATCGACCAGCAGTCGTCCGTCCGTTTCGATCGGCCCAAGCAGAAATGACGATCCATAGGCGGTCCAGCGCAGATGCGCGGGAGGCAGCGGGCGCGCGCGCCAATAGCCGTCAGCCGGATAGACGACCAGCACTTCTTCCGCGCGTTCCTGATAGCGCTTCCACAGCTGAATGAGATGCAATCCGCTTTCGACCCGACCGCCGACGCGAACCGGCACGTTCGCCTTACGCCAGAAGTTTGGAAAGGTGAGGCCGACCAGTTGCCATTCTTCCGTTTCGTAAAGCGTGACCCGGCGCGGGGTGGACGGATTACTGGGATCGCTCGACATATCGCAATGACGGAAATCAGGAGCGGCGCGATCGACCAGAAGCGTTCCGATATAAGCCGGATGCTCTGCCTCGATGATGAAGTGGCGCACCTCGGTCGACATCAATTTGACGGTGACGTTATCCGTTTCCGCGCACAGCGTGGGCGTGCTGGCATTGACGGCTTCGACGCCGATTTCGTCGGCCAGTGCGGGTACGGCAATCGTGAGAAACAAACCTGCAAGAAGGCAATTGAAAACGCTGCGCGCCATCTCATGAAATCGTTGCATAAATATCTCCGGAATTTGCTTCCTGCGGCAACTCGGCAAGCCAGAATGTAATTTCGCGTGCGGTCCGCCAACCAGAGTGTACGAAACGCTGACTTTCTCCTAACGCCGCATTGAACCGCGTAAATCCAAGGCTCGCGCAGCGGCTGATACAGCTCAACGCGATATCGCGCTGAATGGTCGTGAACTCAAACGACAGCGTATTGACCGGGTTGGTGAGGCCGGCAAGCGCTTCTGCTTCGAAGCCTTCGACATCGATTTTGATGAAAGTGGGGACGCCGTGACGTTCGATCAAAGCATCGAGTGTCGTCATTGGGACGCGCACTTGAGTGGACCACTCTTCTCCCTGCCAACCGGGAGCATCGGTTGCTGCTTTGATAAACGCTGTGGAAGCAGTCGAGATGGTTGGATTATCGATATTGAGACTGAGTTCAACTGTTCCCACACTGCGCCCGACGGCTGCTTGTTCGATCAGAACACCGGAATCTCGCCCATAAAGCAGTTTGAGCGTTGTCGCGAGTGCCGGCTGCGGTTCCACCGCAATCACCCGCGCGCCGAGGCGGCGAAACGAGCCGACGCGATCGCCCACATGCGAACCGATATCGAAGACAAGGTCGCCTGATTTGATGAAGCGGCCATAGAGTTGGTCCATGGCGGTCTGCCGCTTGCGATCGCCATAATAGATCCACAGCGATCGGCAGACCCCGCGCAGCGTTCTCAGGCGATTGAGCATGGACACAAGCCTCAGGCGATCTGCGACGCTGCTGTTTTCGGCGCAGCTTCGATTGCAGGCAGTGCGAGCGCTGCGAATTCAGCCGGTGGCGAACTTTCCTCCGGCAGGCGTCCGATGCCGAGGCGCACAAGCCAACGCCCAACGGCCGGAGACGACGTGAACACGGCGAGTGGGACAGCAAGCGCAAGCCCGCCCGCAATGAAGAGTGCATAGGGGATGGCGGCTGGGGCGGTTGCTGCAAGCACGCTGATTGAACCCAGTCCGATCAGCGTCTGCGGCCATAATTTCTTGGCGGCGATTGCCCAGGACACCGAATGATCGTCACGCATTTGAGCATCCCAGCCGACAAGTTTGCTGAACAGCAGTCCACCGAGAAACAACGTATGTCCAAACCACATGATCGGCGAGAGCAGGGTGAAAAACAGCGTCTCGCTCATGACGCTTGTTAGGAAGCGCAATGCGCCGCCAAACGAACGGCGCGCCTCGGCACGCGTTAAAACGTCGAGGACCGAAGCAATCTTCGGTGCAAACCACATGACGAGGACGGTCCAAAACAGCATACGCCCGAGGTCAGGATCGATGAATGCAGAGGGCGCCGGCGCGCGCGCAACTCCAATGGTGCCAAGTAGCAGAAGACCGATCCAGGCGGGCGATCCCAAGAACATCAAAATCGCGAAAATCAGTTGATAGCGGCTGACCGGCTTAAGATCCGGCAATCCGAGCAGGTGCCAATATTGCATGTTGCCCTGGCACCAGCGCAGGTCGCGGCGAATGAACTCCAGAAGCGTTGGCGGATTTTCTTCCCAGCCGAGTTCTTCTTCCGCCAGGACCCGAACGTTAAAGCCTGCGCGGCGCATCAGCACCGCTTCAACCTGATCGTGACTCAGAATCGGTCCGCCCAGCAAACCTTTCGGCGGCAGCGTTGGAAGGCGGCAATGCTCCATGAAGGGCTTAAGCCGCAACACCGCGTTGTGCCCCCAGTAAGGTCCGCAATCGGCCTGCCACCACGCACTCCCGATGGTGAACGATCGCATGCCGAGCCGCATACCGAACTGAAAGATGCGGGCAAAGGCACTGGTCGAGGGCATACCGACAACAAGGCCCTGCAAAATCCCGAGTTTGGGATCGAGTTGCATCACGCGCACCATGCGCAGGATGGCGCCGGCCGTGACGAAGCTGTCGGCATCAAGCGTCACTGCAAGTTCGTGTTGGTCACCCCAGCGCTTGCAAAAGTCCTCGATATTGCCCGCCTTGAACCCGGCATTATTAGTCCGGCGTCGATAGGTCACGCCGATTTTGCCGTGCCATTGATCTGTCAGCGTTTTGAACATGGCGTTTTCGATTGCGGCCGTGCCGGGATCGTTCGTGTCGCTGAGAACGTAGACATGAAAGCGCTCGGCAACGCCGGCCGAAAGGAGGCCAGTTATCATCGGCTCTAAATTGCGGAGCACTCGATCCGGGATCTCGTTACGAATGCAAATAAGGATCGCGGTGGAAGCCGTAATCGGCTGGTCGTCGCGCACGAACGCTGCGACAGGCGTTACGACAGCAACCGGATTGGCCGCAAACCGCATGATCAGAAACCCGATCGTGGCGTTCCAAAACCCGATGACCGACCAGGGCAACGTGATCGCGAACAGGATTGTAATCGCAAGATCAATCGGGCCGAAGCCATCGACAGCCAGTGCTGCCCCCATCAACCAGACAAGAGCAATGGTCGTCGTCGCCACGAGGGCGATAAACAGCGCCCGGCGGTGGGTTACGGACCCATTGAGTTCGGTGGTAGGCGACACTTCGAAATGACATCCGACATTTAGCGGGAGCCCGGGGTGTCTTTTGGGCCAGCGCAGGATATAGCGGGGGGACAGTGCAAGTGTCCAACACAGGATTTCAGGGTGACGAACAATCGCGACGCAAAGCATGCCGAAGCGCTTTGGTATGTCGGCCCCGGGCAGGCCGAGATCTGCCAGGAGGCCTTGCCGGTGCCTGGCACCGAAGATGTGCTCGTCCGCGCGCTCCATGGTGCGATCAGCCGCGGGACCGAACGGCTGGTGTTTACGGGCAGCATTCCTGCGAGCGAGTTCGAGCGCATGCGGGCCCCGTTCATGGAGGGCGCTTTCCCTTTTCCCGTGAAGTATGGCTATTCGACGGTGGGTTGCGTTGAGGCCGGCCCCAAAGAACTGCTCGGCCGAACCGTTTTTGCGCTGCATCCGCACCAAAGCGCGTTTGTTCTCCCCATAAATGCCGTCGTTCCCATTCCCGATGGCGTGCCGCCCGCACGCGCCGTGCTGGCCGCCAACATGGAAACCGCTCTCAATGCGGTCTGGGATGCCGCCCCTCAGCCGGCCGACCGCATCGCCATTGTCGGTGGCGGCGTTGTGGGGCTGCTGGTGGCGCGCCTCTGTGCACAATTACCGGGAGCGGAAGTGACGGTTGTCGATGTCGTGCCCTCGCGCGCGGCGATCGCGCAGCACCTGGGCGCACGTTTTGCATTGCCTGATGCCGCGCCGCTCGATTGCGATCTCGTTGTCCACGCCAGCGCCACGGCTGCGGGGCTTGCGACCGCGTTGCGCATCGCGGGCGAGGAAGCAACTGTGCTCGAAATGAGCTGGTACGGCGCCGCTGAAGTTGCAGTGCCGCTCGGCGGCGTGTTTCACAGCCGCCGTCTGCGCCTTTCATCCAGTCAAGTCGGGCAGGTCGCTCCCTCGCATCGCGCGCGCTGGTCCCACAGCCGGCGATTGGCAGCGGCGCTCAGCTTGCTTGCGGATCCGGCGCTCGATGATTTGCTCGCACCGGCAATCGCCTTCCGCAATCTGCCAAAGGCATTGCCCGATGTGCTGTTGCCGGCAAGCGGTGCACTCTGTCAGACGATTGCTTATGCTGAATAGGGCACGGTTTGTTCAACTAGAATCCCATGAAGATCTGGGTCCCCGCTTTCGCGGGGACG
>DATAIA010000718.1:0-1676 GCA_036262895.1 Xanthobacteraceae bacterium | reverse complement strand
TGTTGCGGTGCTTGTTGTTCACGAGACCGCATCGCGCGCTTCCGTGCGCAGCAAGAGTTTAGATGGCAACACGGCAGGTTATTGTGAGAATTATCACAATATCGACTAGCACTACTTTGGCAGATTTACTCGCGCGGCTGCTCGCCGGAAATCCATTTTCGACAATGCGGGCATCGCTGTGGCGGTAGTCGAGCGAAGAGTTCGAGGATGGCGTGGCGCACGGCGGGCAAGGTTGGCTGAGGCGGGGGGCCGTTGATTCTTTTTTTTCCGCCCTGCCGTTGCGAGGCGGCGATGTTGCAGGAAGGCGTAAGCGATCATCGTCATCAGCGCATGACGGTGAAGGCCGTGCCAGGATCGTCCCTCGAAGTGATCAAGGCCGAGTTCTTCCTTCATCTGCTGGTGAGCCTGCTCGCAAACCCACCGCGCCTTTATGGTGGCCGCTAAGCTGCGCAGGTCGGTCTTTGCCGGTCGGTTGGCGAGATAGTATTTCTTCTCTCCCGATATCCTGTGTTCGCCGATGAGCCAAGCTTCCTCCCCTGGCAGATGTTGCTGACCCTTGTCCCCGATCCGCTGCAGCGGTCCGTCGGCGACCCGCACCCGGACAGCAGCAAAACGCGCCTTGAGCTTTCCTTTCGTGCCGGTACGCCAACTGATGTTCTGCCATGTAGCGTCGGCCAGCATGTCTTCGGCTGCCATCGATAGAATGGCAGGAACGTGCCGCTTACGCGGACGGCCGCGTCTGGCAGCCGGCCAGATCATCTGCACATCGGCAGAGTACACCTTGAGGTGCCGCGGAATACCGACCGCCCAGACAAGCTTGCGGGCTGTAAGCCCCTGGCGGAACGGCGCGCTCGCCCCATAACCGGCATCCGCCACCAGGCAGCCAAAGCGCACTCCAGCCGCGATGACACGATCGATCTCCGCCAGCGCCATCTCCGGTTTCGTCCGTGCCGTTCGATATTCGGCCGGAACACCCGCTCGCTTTAGCCGGGCGCGATCACTCGTCCAGTTCTCTGGAAGAAACAACCGCAACGCCAGCACGACCGGTACTTCGCCTCGCGCAAGTGTCAGCGATACCAGAGTTTGGCAGTTGGCGGTCTTGCCCAGTGCCGAAGCATACTGCGGAGCAACACCCACCGAATGCGTGCCCTTCTTGGCAATCGCTGTGTCATCGATCACCAGCACGGCATCGTTGCCGCCAACCAGCCGGTCCGCTTGAACACGCAGTTCCCTCTCCATAGGCGACGCATCCCACACCCCGGCTGCAATGAAGTGGTGCAATTGATCGTATTCGCCACGCGCAACCCGCTCCGCCATCGGCTGAATGCTCTTGCGATCGCCAGGACCGATCAGTCCAGCCACGTAGAGTGGACACATTTGTCGCCGCGACTTGTGCCCCAGCCGATCCAGAAATGGCTCAAGAAAGCGTCCAAGCTCTTCTTTCCAATCCGACGTCCTGCTACCCATGGTCGGCCCTCCAAAAAGCCGACCACCCATGAATCATTGAAAAACTGATTCGGGAATCCCCCGCCGCTTAAAATCTGCCAAAGTAGTGCTAGTTAAGCTGGGATTGGCTTTAAATCTCTTGAGCTTGAATATGGCATCTTTCACCTTCATGATGGCCGCGACGCACGCAGGAAAGCGTTTGATCAGTTCGGCAACAATGATCTGAATCG
>DATAIA010000717.1:0-1523 GCA_036262895.1 Xanthobacteraceae bacterium | reverse complement strand
CGCTGCGCGATATAACGCCGGTAGTGCATCGCCTCGGTAGTCTTTACGCCGAACGGAGCCGTCTTCGAAAGCTCGTACATGAACTCGAAAACCTTCTCGTATTCGGTTGGGGCCAGGTCGTCATTCTCGGCAGCCCGGCCGGTGACGATCAGAAAGAACAGGCTCCACATTTTGGTCCGGACTTCTTTCGCGATCTCGGCCACCTCCGGCAACCGCGCCATATTGCGCTGCGTGACGGTGGTCTGCAGTTGCGTGTCGAGGCCGATATCGCGGGCGTGCCGCAGGGCGAACATCGCGCGCTCGAAAGTCCCCGGGATTCCCCGGAAGTCGTCGTGAGTCTTTGCGTCCGGGCCGTCCAGGCTGATGGCCATGCGGGTGACGCCGGCAGCTTTGAACTTTTCGATGGCTTCGGCGGTCAGCAGGGGGGTGGCGCTGGGCGTCACATTGGTCCGGAGTCCGATCTTTACCGAGTAACGGATCAGATCATATAGATCGGGCCGCTTCAGGGGGTCACCGCCCGTGAAAACCATCAGGGGCTCGCCGAACGAGCGGATTTCGTCCAGCAGGCGGTAGCCCTGCCCGGTTGTAAGCTCACGCGGATTCCGCTCCGATTGAGCGGAGGCGCGGCAGTGCACGCAGGCCAGGTCGCAGGCCTGAGTGGCTTCCCAGATCACCAGCATCGGGGCTTGATCGAAGTTCATCTGTTCTCCAATCTCTTAGAAGCAACTAACTTGCATTTCAGGGACCAAGCTCAGGCGACTGAAAACAGTAGAGAAATTCAACAGTTCAGACTCTGAATGTCCTGTATAGGGGCATTTGCCCCAATTATCGAGCCTCTGCCCCACCCGTTACAATGGATGGTTCAGTGCAAAAACGCGGCCTGTTTCTCACCTTTGAAGGGATGGATGGTTCCGGCAAAACCACTCAGATGCACCGGCTGGCAGCCCGCCTGCGCGCCCGCGGAAGGACCGTTCTCGAGACTACCGAGCCCGGCGGCCCGCCGATTGCCATGAAGATCCGGCGTATCCTGCTGGATTCCGCGAACCAGGAGCTTTGCCCGTCCACCGAACTGCTGCTCTATTTCGCCTCCCGCGCGCAGAACGTAGACGAGTGGATCCTGCCCGCGCTCGAACGCGGCGAGATCGTTCTGTCGGACCGTTTCACCGATTCGTCACTGGTCTATCAGGGCCACGGTCGCGGCCTCGGCGCCGAAGCTGTAATGGCGCTGGATAAGATCGCCTGTCGCGGCCTGAAGCCGGACCTGACCATCCTGGTGGATGTCGATGCCGAAGCCAGCCTGGCTCGCGCCCGCGCCCGCAATATCGCCGAACCGCACCCCGAAACCCGCATGGACGACCAGTCCCTCGATTTCCATCGCAAAGTTTACGATGCCTACCATGCGCTCGCCGCCGCCGAGCCGGACCGCGTCCGGCTGGTGAACGGCCGCAATGATATGGATGCCATCGAGCGCGAAGTATGGAACGTGGTGAGCGCCTATGTTTGACAACTTCTGGGGTAATCCG
>DATAIA010000716.1:0-4794 GCA_036262895.1 Xanthobacteraceae bacterium | reverse complement strand
TGGATGCTTTGCGCGCGAGCTTAAAAACAGCAGGAACAAGCGACCGTGCAACTCCCGCGAAACCTGCCAAGACTGCTAGAAAAACTGCAAAGCCGAAACGTAAGATTGGATAGGGCGTGTACAGCTCGTACTTGGTCGGCTCTGCACCGGCAGATCCGCCGGCTTCGCTCCGACTTCTTATCAGCGCAAATGGGCCATGCAGGAGGGGCCCCAACGTCAGCATCCTCCTCTTCGTCCAAAGCTCGGACGAAGTTGCCGGGCGGTCCTCGCCGGGGCCTCGGCCCGAGTCAAATCGGACGCCAAATGCCGCGCTGCTTAGCTTTACATTTCTGGATCTGAAATGCGGGTCAGCATCTTCACGTGCGGTCCCGCCCGTTTGAAAATCGGCTCCCAAAAGGCATAAGCCTTCTCGGCGAACCTCGCGCTTATGGTGAACTTCGTGAGCGCCCCCCGATATGCGGCCTGTCGCCGGCAGCCCTGCCCCTCGACAAGGTACCAGATAAATTGAGCGACCTGACGCGCGTACGTGCTCGGGCGACCTCGGTGGTTGGGTACGATCTCAAGTCGCATGGTTCCGGTGTCGCGCGTCTGGGGTTCGGTGATATTGGCAAGCCAGATGAAGATTGATGGATCAATGCTCGCCGCGTAGCCGTCGCGCTTGAGCTGCTGATTGATCATAGAGAACGCGCTGGCGGCTTCTCTGAAGCATTCGCTCAGGATGAAGTTCGCCTGATTTTCCAGCTTGCCGCTCCGAAGATCGTCTAGCAATCTGACCGCCTCATCAGTGAGCCGCCGCATGTATCGCGGTTGTGGCTGCTCTGCGCTGTCGGCTGGTTCCTTCCGCACCCTCAATTCGACCGCATCCGCGCGGAACTCCGTTGCGGCTTCTTTGAGAACGGTCAAAAGATTGCTTTTGAGATTGCAACCGCCGATGTCTTTCGACGCCGCTTCGCCACCCGCCCGTGTCTCTACCAGGTCCTTTGCAGGGTCCAACGCAGCATTCAGGCTGGCTTTGATGTTTTCAAAAGCTCTGTTTTGATGGTCCTTGGCAATCTTCACCATCATCTCAGTGGCAGTGTCGGAATCTAGGAGTTCGTCCTTGCGCGGGGCCGCCGCATGCCGAGATTCAAGCCCCGCAACCGGACTCGGACCCGTCGCCTGCCTTGCAAGGATTGTTTGATCGGACGTCTTCTCGCCTGTGCGCTCGGATCGCGGATTGGAAACAGCAATCCCGCTGGACAACACAAACAGGCCATCGTCGACGGCTCGGCTCGCGGCCGCGGTAAGCTCCACCAGCGAGCGCCGCGCACAGCGCGTGTGGCTAGCACGCCAGCTCTTTTGCGTGTGGCTCATGATCTAACGACCCCTCGACAAGCTTTTTCAAGACCCAGCTCCACAGCTCACGAACTTCCTCCGAGGCTTTTCCCTCTTCTGCAAACTCGGTCACGCCCAATCCCGTCCCCAGCGCGTCCTGGTGGTCGTTGCGCTGTCCGACGAAGGGAAGCGCTAGCACACCGAGCGAATTGAGCGAAGTTGCAGCTTCGCTCAAACGGCAGCCCCGCGGTGGCGTCTGATTGAGGACGAACGCAAATCGGCGCTTGAACCTACGAATAGCAATCAGCGTCGGTATTGCAGCTTCGATGTCGGCGGGACTCGGACGCGTCGGAATCAGGCAAAGATCGGCCTTCGTGATGGCTTGCGTGGCCAGCGCATTGTTGGTGGCGGCAGTATCGATAATCGCAAGCCAGATCCCCTCAGCTTCGAGGCGGACCAGCGCCCCTTCTATGTCGGCAGGATCGGCGACCCGAACGACTCGCGGAAAGGGATTGCCGCGCCGCTCCTTCCATTTTGAAATCGTGCCTTGTGGATCAGCCTCGACAAATGCGACGCGCTCCCCGTTCTGCATTGCCGCGACTGCAAGTCCGACGGCCAGCGTGCTCTTGCCGCTCCCGCCTTTTTGGGTGACCAGAGCAAGGACGTACATCTCCTGTGCATCCCCGATAACAACGACATTAAACGCACGTGTCGTCGAAAAAATTTGGCCTACCAACCGGTACGCCTATCACTCCTCATCGTGAATCGCATTAAGAGCGAGCGTGGAACTCACAACCAAATCAAGGCCCGGCAAAGACTTTTTCGTTGGAGAGCCGCACGACTTTCGCAAATGCAGGGCGACGACGTTGTGCTGCCGACCTATGCCGCTTTCTTTTTCTATGACCGACGCTTCTTCGAAAGCGACCGGCTCACGAAGCCCGAGTTCAATTGCCTCAAGTAGGTGAGCTGCCACGGCCACAGTAGGAACTGTAAGTACCTGCCAAAGCTGCTGTGGACGAAGGCGTCATCATCAAACGCAAAAAGCGTTCAGTGTGTTCTGATGGCGCCCGCATTGGAGCGGCATCACACCACTACTCCAAAGCTCTTTGATGTTGCCTGGCTGTGCACAGGCTGCCACTACCGAGCAGTCCGTGCGGTACAATGAAAGGGGAGTTCATTACGCGAGGGGACAATGCACATTCAGTTTGAGCACGATCACGACGACCCGCCGCCGCGAGAAACCGTTATCGGTTTCTACTACGGCATCTTCAATCCCTGGGCTGAAGAGTTGGCCCGCTTAGCCCGGCTATTCGGGTTTCTGTGAAAGGAATTGCAATGCAGGATGAACAGCAAACCCATACTCTCCGGTGCGACTGGGAGCCGTGCAACAGGAAGCTCGTGGACTTCTGTCATGTATGCGACATCACCAACAAATTTTACTGCGATTCGATTTGTTGCGATCGCGACTTGCAGGAGACCCAACCGAGACAATCGCTGCAGTGAGTTTCAACCCCGCCTGTTGCGGAGTTTTTCCTATAAAAAAGCTCTAAAGAGAAAAATGGCAACTACCACAAACATGGAGACAAGAAGTCCCACCTGCAACTTCGCGACCTGACTTTTATTGTCAGTCCGCTCCTTTGCGTCTTTGGCGTCTTCTAGATCCTCCTCCATAGATACTCCTGTGTGCGCATAGCCGCAGTTGTTCACCATAAGCTCATGTTACAATTTCTGAATGTGGGGCAAAGATACAAAGGCGAAAAGGTAAATACTGGACCCTCTTCAGCGAGTACGTCCGTCGGCGCGATTTTAACCTCTATGGCCGTTGCATATCCTGCAATAAGCCCGTGTCCGATTGGCGAGAGTTTGATGCGGGCCACTTTATCGCCGCAGGAAGCGGCGGATTTGCTCTTCTATTTGATGAACGTAATGTCAACGGCGAGTGCGGCTACGACAACGCCTTTAACCAAAACCACCTACTCCTTTATCGAAGAGGGGCTTGATGCTCGGTATGGCGCTGGAACAGGAGACGCGCTTAAGAGATATCGAGACAGCCATTCACCACGAAAGAGTGGAATGCAAAACAGTGCGAAGCGAAAATCATCGAACTCAAAGCGAAATTAACCACTCTGAACAGTTGTTCAGGAAAGTTTGCGGAACGTTCCCTCTCCCCCTGAGTTTATTTTGCTCACTGGAGGAGTGATTATGAAAAAGCTAGCTTTCGTTATTGCCGGACTTGTCACCATTGCCTTCGTTGCCCCCGCAAGCGCGGATAAGATCGTCATCAAGAAGAAGTATGGCGGCCCGCGCGCTGAAATGAGGATGCACCGGGACCATGGTTGGCACCGAGGCTGGGACCATCACCACACCACCAAGAAGATCATCATCAAACGCGGTCACGATCGCTACTAAGTAAGATGGCCCCTTAACCGGGGCCATTTTTCTATGCAATGTTCAACAGGAACATTAGAGAGCGCGCGGCTTTAACCGATGGGCCTAAGTCGGCCCCGGATAGCCGGGTGGTTCGTCCTCCTCTAAGTGCGACTGCCCGGCTACTCCTGCTCAAGCGGGCCACGAGAAAAGCTTGGCCACGTCGATTACCTCACCATCTTCGCCAATCACATTTCGTGCCTCAATCTGCTCAATGGCCCGATTGGCGAGCATCAACGGCCGCCGTTCTCCACGTTTAAAAAGGGGACCGATGTGTTTGAGAGCCTGCGCGCGCGCATCAGTGTCACCATAGCCGATGGCGACCAAGTACCCCGCGGCTATCTCGATTGCCTCAAACAGAATCGTACGTTCGTCCAGCTCAATCATTTTTTTCCTCTCTTGGGAGACGATTGAAGAAACGATGGAGCAACGAAGTGGTTCCGACTTCGGCATCGCTTAAGGAAACGGCAATGCCCACTAGACCAGGCGGTGCTACCTTTCCCCGCTGCCTGGTTCTTTTAATTCAGGCGCTCAGTCAGTATTTGGCCCAGCACCCCGTGTCATTGCTCGCCGGTTTTCCAGAACGCTTCATGAGCATGGCATTTACGGTAGCCAGGTCCTTACACGTTAGGATTTTGGTCGAACCGGCCGCGTCGTAGCCGATGCCGATCGAATACTCGTTGCCGTCAGCACAACCCACGCTCCAGCTGTCCTGGCCCGCTCGTTCTGAACCGCCCTGGAACATTGCGCGGACCGCGTTGTCACAGGGTTGATTGCTCCTTTTGAGTAATCTAGTCCATGCAGCCATTTGCTTGGGCTGATCCATCGCGAGCAACGCTTTGCTGATCACGCTTTCAGCATTCGCAATGGTCCCCGACAAAAGCAAAAGAGCACATCCGCAAATCCATTTCATCAGCCACCTCTCCATCCATGAGCAGAATTGCATGTGCTACAATTTAGCTATCACCCATTAGCAATACGCACATGAACATTACTTCATAACCGTCACCTACGATGACGGCAGCATCGTTACTACTTCGGGTCCCTTTGCTC
>DATAIA010000715.1:0-6658 GCA_036262895.1 Xanthobacteraceae bacterium | reverse complement strand
TTTGCGTCATGATCCTGCAAGATCTCGGAGAGCGGCAATGTCGGATACCGACGATGAACTCCGAATAAGGTTGGGGCGCATCGGAAATCGCCGCGGCCGCAATCCTGTAGGCTATCTCAATCGCGTGCGTGGGATCGCGTTCAAAGCAGGTGTTGGACAACCGCGCCATAGCGCCGCCTTCAACGGTTCGCGGATCGGTCGCGGTTATGCTCAGGGTGCCATTTCTGCGAACCGACGTACAGCAGGGGCGCGCCGTGTGGTAATTAAGGCACGCATTGTCCGCATTAAGTCCAGCGAGAGCGGTGCTGTCACGGCCCATTTGCGGTACTTGCAGCGCGACGGCGTGACTCGCGAAGGCGAGCCGGGTGAGTTGTATGATGCGGTCAGCGCCCAGGCTGATGGCCAGGTATTCGCGCAGCGGGGAGGGCGGGATCGCCATCAGTTCCGGTTCATTGTCGCTCCTGAAGATGGCGCTGAATTGACTGACCTCAAGCCATTTGTGCGCGATCTGATGCGGCAGATGGAAGTCGACCTGGGCACGCGACTGGATTGGGTAGCGGTCGACCACTTCAATACCAGTCATCCCCACAGCCATATAGTGGTGCGGGGCAAGGATGAGCGCGGGCAGGATCTTGTTATCGCGCGCGACTATATCGCCTATGGCTTTCGCGCGCGCGCCAGCGATCTTATCACCCGCGAGTTGGGCCCGGAAAGTGAGCTGGATACGCTGCGAAAGCTCGAAAATGAAGTCGACGCCGAGCGATTCACCCGGTTAGATCGTGCGATACTGCGCGAGACAGATGGAGATACTTTTCGACTGTCTGCCAGACAGCAGCGCGACCCGCGAGAGCATGCTATGCGCATGGGGCGGTTGCGAACGCTTGAACGGTTGGGGCTCGCGAATGAGACCGCCCCTGGTGTCTGGAGAATTGTACCGGAGATAGAGACTACGCTTCGGAGGATGGGTGAGCGAGGTGATATCATCAAGACGATGCATCGCGATCTAACCGCTGCAGGAATCCACCGAGCGCCGGCTGACCATGTGATTTTCGACGGACAGGCCATTGGCGCGCGAATCGTTGGGCGCCTGGTCGCAGAGGGTATCTCCGACGAATTACATGACCGCCGATACGTGATCGTGAACGGAACTGATGGCCGAACGCATTACGCTGATCTCGGGGTCCGGCAAGCCGCGGACGAACCTTTAATCAGAAATACCATAGTCGAAATTCGCTCGCGAGAGGTCAGTCCACGCAATGTCGACCGGACCATCGCTGACATCGCTCGTTACAACCGCGGCATCTACAGTGCGGAACTGCATCGAGCCTTCGATGCAAAGGCTTCCGGAGAGTTCATCCAGTCGCATGTTCGCCGGCTGGAAGCCATGCGTCGGAAAGGCCTGGTCGAGCGCTCGGCGAACGACGAGTGGTCCGTTGGCGTGGACCATCTCGACCGTGCAACGCGGTTCGAGGCCGCACAGCGGTCACGCAACCCGGTGAGTATTACCGTGTTGTCCTGGCAGACCCTTGACGAACTGCCGGTCGCCGCTGGCGCGACTTGGCTCGACAGGCAGCTCGTCGCCAGATCGCCGGAGGTGATCGCATCGATTAGACCGGGATCAGAAATCGAGGGCGCACTTCGTCTGCGGCGCCAATGGTTGCTGGAACAAGGGCTGGCGCATGAGCACGGGGGACGGATCGCTTTTGCGCGCGACCTGCTCCAAACGCTCGAGAAACGAGAGCTTGCGGAGATCGGCGCGCGCATGACGCACGAGATGGGCCTTGATTACGTAGAGATCCAGCGCGGCGAGCGCATTACCGGCACGTATCGTCGGATGCTGACGTTGAGCAGTGGCCGCTTCGCCTTGATCGAGCGCGCGCACGATTTCAGCCTTGTGCCCTGGCGGCCAGTGCTCGAGCGAGCCAAGGGGCAGTCGGTCACCGGGCTGGTTGGCGGCGATGGGATTTCATGGTCGATCGGGCAAAGGCGTGGCTTGAGTTTGTAATGAACGCACACATGCCAACTATGTTAGTGCAACTTGCTCATTGTGCATAGGTGTGAATCTGCCGCGAGGTAACAGCCAGCATGGTCTGCTAGATCTGCGTTTCACGTATGATGGGGCGGGCGCCCTTTTGAAGGTCTTTCAGCGACGACGAAAATCTCGTCGTTTGGAAACGCGATAGCAGAGGGCACCTCAAACTTCGAACTCTTGCGGTATCTAAATTGATGGCGCCGATGCAAGCCGGCCGGCAATTCAAATCGTTTAACCAGTCTCATCAGTAACCACAAGGCCTCGCTCTTTTGCATCTTCGAAAGCGCGAACAAGGTTGTGGCCATAATTTTCAGTCTCTTTCAAAGTGGATCGGGTAGCCAAGAGCGTGGCCTTGAGCAAAAGCTCGATGGCGTGGCACCTCAAAAAGTTGGCGCGGATGCACAAGGTCTATAAATGAGCGATCGACCACGGTATCGGACGCGACGCAGTACCTGACCGCATCGTGAAAAACCACGATCGTCCTTATCCGGAACGGTCCTTCATCCGGTCATTGTGCTCTCAGGTCCAATTGGCATCACGGCGGATAGGGCTCTCACTAGCCGGTCCTTGCTTGAATCGCGAAAGACGTTCGGGTGTTGGATAAGCTTACGCTTTCGAGTGCTGCGTTCGTCGTCCGACGCAATCTGATCGGGGTCGCGCCATTCTTTCTTCAGCTTTGGAGATCGGGATCGTCAGCTTCGATGTACGAAACATGAATCCTCGTGGGAAACTTGTTCTCGTCGAATTGCACCTCGACGGAATATCGACTTTTCACGACAATAACCTTGCCGACTTGCCCCCGTACTCTGGGGGATCGGGACTTGCCTAGCTCACTCAATCGCACGCGGTCTCCCACTTTGAACTTTGGTGAGCTCATGGGGCCACCGCTCTTTGTTCCCCTTCAGCCCCAGCTTGATCAACCTGCAAATGCGAGTTTCAGCGCGAACTGAACACCCGAGCGAGAATGCCGGACACGAAAGCTAGCATGAGAGTTTCATTCCGGAGCCGGTTTTTCAAATTTTCTCGCTCCTAAGCCACGTGTAGTGCGCTTTCCGAGACGAATGCCGAGATTGTAGACACGTCCAAGAATCGCCGCCTCCGTTCGATTCAGTTCCCTAGCAATACTACCGATATTCCGATTGGCTGCGACCAATGCGCTGAGCGCATCATCCTCTTCGGTGGTCCAGGATCGTCCTCCAGTCATTTCTTCGCCTTCAGACCCAGCTCGAACACCATTGCCATCATTGCGCGCAACGCTTCAGGCCTTGTCATTTCTCCCGACTGCCTCGCAATCCACTTGTCGAGGACCGTCAAATTAGACGGTGGGAGGCGAACACCGACCAATGTCGCACCGACAGGCGGGCGTCCGATGCGCTTCTTTCTGTTATCAGAAATTATTGATTTGGCCATGACTAACTGAAAACAGAACGCCGAGCCGGAGCAAGACTGCAATCCTGCTGCCGGCTCTAACCCGAACCATAGAGGACGGTAATCCCATGACGCAGGCTGTCGGCGATTTTACGCCATCCCCAAACACGTCCGCAACTAACCTAGAGTCGTTTGCCGCGCTCGCGGCTGCCGTTCACCCCGCTTGGCGCCGGCAACCTTGACTTTGAGGAATGCGGCGAGAAGGGCGAAGGAGAGGATGCTGAACCCGCGCTGGGGTCGTTCAGCGCAGGACGACTGCGACAGGGAGGACGCCGACCCGGACGAGGACAAGCAGCAACTGCCAATCAGTGGGAGCAAAGCTTAGCCAGCTCGCGACGCCGCGGCTCTCCTCAACAAAGATTCCGCGAGGGTAATGCGTAGAGAGCCGTCGCTGATCGCTACCCCCAGCGGCGGCTTTTTACGTCAGATGCCAATCCACGTAGTCGTACACGCCGTGCCACCGGTGCATGACCTTGTCGCAGACGAGGCAGCTGAAACTTTTTGCACCAACGTTAAACGTCCTTTTTTGAAGCGCATGGAACGTGGTGCCGCATCCCGGGCACGCAAAGATGATCTGGCAGCCGGCCATAACTGAATGCCGTTCGACCGCGATAATACGCATGCAGGACTCTCCCGCTGGCACAAAGTCCAGGTCGGCCGTCAATGACGAGTTTTTGCTGGCATCTCGGCGGGGGCCGGCACGTACCTGAACGTCTCGATCCTCCGAGCGCGTTGCCATAGCTCTATGTCGCGCCGGTCGACGAGCTTCTTAGCGAGCCTTATGGCTTCTGCATCATCCTCACAAATGATTTCGACGCAGTTCTCGATATGACCATCTACCCCGATGACAAAAGCACGGTAGCCTTGCATGACGCTGCCCTCCTTAGCCGGCCCAGCCTACTGTTCAGGTGCAGTACGTTCGGTGATTTCGGATGAGTCGGGAGGGTCTGTCCACGATTTTCACAGGGCAGGGGCCCCCGGAACTCACGCCCAAATCAGACCCATTCAAGGGAACTTTCAATTCGGTTTGAACAAAAAGCATGTAGATCCGTCTAATTAGACGGAGATCAGTATGGATCAGAGTGAGGACCCGCGGGAGATCGAGCTTCAAATTGAGCAGGCGCGCCGAGTCTCCTCCAAGATCAACGATCAGACAACTCTCGGAAGGCTTGCCGCTTGGATCGACGAGCTGAGGCAAACGCTGCGAAAGCGCCGCGCTAAAGAAGAAACACGAAAGCGCGCTCAGGAGCTCTGGGAGTTGGAGGGTCGACCTGCGGGGCGTGACTTGGAGTTTTGGCTAAGGGCGGAAGCCGAGATCAATAATGGGTCTTAATGGATGCTATCCGCGCCGAGGTATGCCTGAACACAATCTTGCGAAGCGATCTCGCCGATTGCTCTCGAGGCGGTCGAGCGCATCGATGCACTGTTCAATATTGAGCGCGGCATCAACGGCCAAAGCGCCGAGCAGCGTCTACGGGGCGCAAGGAGCAAAGCACGCCGCTATTGACGGCATTGGAAGCATGGCTGCGCGAGCAGCGTACTCGGATATCGAACTCCTCATCGGACGCCAGGCCAATCGACTACATGCTGCGCCGCTGGGATCGGTTCGCTCGCTTTATCGATGAAGGGCGGATCTGCCTGACAAACAATGCGGCGGAGCGCGCGCTGCGCGGCTTTGCTCTCGGCCGCAAATCCCGATGTTCGCCGGCTCGGAACGCGGCGCTAACCTCGCCGCCATCATGGTGGCGCTGATCATGACGGCAAAGCCAACGACATCGATCCGCAAGCCTGGTGGCGGACGTCTTGGCCCGCGTCGCCAGCACTCAGCAAGGTCGGTTCAATGAGCTGCTCCCTTGGGAATTCAAGAACCGCCCTGCTCAGTCTGAGGCCTGATCGGGACACTCCGCCACGTGATCATCCCGCGGCCTTCACCGGACGGTTACGTTACGAACACGCGATCCGAGATACAAAGCTTCTTCAAATCGTTGGTGAGAGGCAGGTCGGCCATGGGAGCGAATCAACTCGGCGCTCAACCGCTTTGGAAAACCGCGCTTTCAATGTCTTCCTCGCGGCTCGTCGGCAGCATCCAGTGGATCGCGATTTAAAGCCAAGATCCTTTCCAAAGTGTAGCGTACGGCGGCATATCATCGAACCGAAGAAAAGCCCGTTGCCCTCCACATCGGTGATCTCGCCGCAAGTAAGCTCGTCATCTAATTCAGTGCTGAAACTTAGGCTAGCGTCATCGCACCATTCACAAGCTATTGAGGTGCTTCCTGACGCGGGTCGTAAGTGTCGTGCGCATCACCACATCTGCCAGCGTTTGATCTGCTTGGACAGCGCTGCGAAGCGCAAATTAATTTTCAATTGAATGTACATCGATCTCGCCCCTTCATTGCGTCGTTCATTCGCGCGGTGAATGGAGCGAGGTATGTTTCCGGCAAAAATCTACGCAGGACAGATCGCAGTCGTCGTCGCTCTTGTCACCGCCTCTACATGGGGCGCGACTCAATGGGCGGCCGGCGCGCTTGGCTATCAGGAAGGGCTTGGCTCGCCCTGGTTCACGCTGTTTGGCTACCCAGTCTATCTGCCGTGGCGGTTGTTCGAATGGTGGTACGCGTATGAAGCGTATGCACCCGAAATCTTCGATCGGGCCGGAGCCGTGCCCGCTGTCGGAGGAGTTTCCGCCGCGCTCTTTGCAATTGTCAATTCAGTCTGGCGCGCTCGGCAGAACCGACTGGTCACGACCTACGGCTCGGCGCGGTGGGCGACGAGCGATGAGATTGCGAGCGCTGGTCTTTTCCAGGCCAAAGGTGTCTTTTTAGGACGTGTCGATGGCGAATATCTTCGCCATGATGGCCCGGAACATGTGATGTGCTTTGCGCCGACGCGCGCAGGCAAGGGCGTCGGCCTAGTGCTGCCGACGTTGCTGTCGTGGACCTCTTCAGCGGTCGTTCACGACATCAAGGGCGAAAACTGGCGCTTCACGGCCGGCTGGCGGTCGCGCTTCTCCCATTGTCTGTTGTTCGACCCGACAGACTGCAGGAGCGCCCGATACAACCCGCTGCTCGAGGTGCGCAAGGGGGCCGCTGAAGTCCGCGACGTCCAAAACATCGCCGATATCCTGGTCGACCCCGAAGGCGCGCTTGAGCGTCGTACTCATTGGGAGAAAACCAGCCACGCCCTGCTTGTCGGGGTCAT
>DATAIA010000714.1:0-4371 GCA_036262895.1 Xanthobacteraceae bacterium | reverse complement strand
ATACTCGCTGAAAAACTGCCCCTCACCCCAACCCTCTCCCCGTGAAGGACGGGGAGAGGAGTGATGCCGCGGCACGCGGATGATGCAGAGAATCAATTGCATGGCCCTGTGAATAACAGGGACAAGTGCGTCGTATTCGGCCCGTGATCCCGCTCGGCCTATATTCATGGTTCAGCCGAATCGAAACGCGAATGGGCCCATGCGCTTCCCGCCACAATTCCTTGACGAATTGCGCGCCCGGCTTCCGGTTTCGGAAGTCGTGGGACGGCGGGTGAAGCTGAAGAAGCAAGGCCGCGAATGGAAAGGCCTTTCGCCGTTCAATCAGGAAAAATCACCTTCGTTCACGGTCAACGACCAGAAGGGTTTCTTCCATGACTTCTCCTCGGGCAAGCACGGCGACATCTTCGGTTTCGTCATGGAAACCGAGGGCCTGACTTTTCCGGAAGCGGTCGAGCGGCTTGCGGGCATGGCCGGCTTGCCGGTTCCGAAAGTGTCCGAGCAGGCAACGGCACAAGAAGAACGGCGCAAGACGCTTCACGAAGTGATCGAACTTGCCGCCAAGTTCTTTCAGTCAACACTGGCCTCGCGCACCGGCGCCAAGGCGCGCGGGTATCTTGCCGATCGCGCCATTGCACCGGCAACGCAGTTGAAGTTCCGCCTGGGCTACGCGCCTTCTGAACGCTTTGCGCTCAAGGAGCATTTGGGCGCGCAAGGGGTTTCCGTCCCTGACATGATCGAAGCGGGCCTGCTGATTGCAGGCGATGATATTCCGGTGCCGTTTGATCGGTTCCGCGATCGCGTGATGTTTCCGATCACCGATCTTCGCGGCCGGGTCGTGGCCTTCGGCGGGCGCGCTTTGGAAAAAGACGTGCCGGCCAAATATCTCAATTCGCCGGAGACATCGCTCTTTCACAAGGGCGGGATGCTCTACAACGCGGCGACCGCGCGAGCAGCAACGCACCAAGATGCGACCCTGATTGCGGTGGAAGGTTATGTCGATGTGATCGCAATGGTAACGGCGGGTTTTGAAGCCACCGTTGCGCCGCTGGGCACCGCATTGACCGAGGATCAACTCGCGCTGCTTTGGAAAATGAGCGACGAGCCGATCCTGTGCTTTGACGGTGACAAGGCTGGACGCCGCGCCGCTTATCGAGCTGTCGATCTTGCCTTGCCGCATTTGAAACCCGGCAAGAGCCTGAAATTTGCGACCCTGCCTGAGGGGCAGGATCCCGACGATCTCGTTCGATCGGGCGGACGGGAAGCAATCGAAGAAGTCATTGCCGGTGCGCAGCCGCTCGCTGCCGTGGTGTGGATGCGGGAAACGGAACCGGGTGGCTTTGACACGCCGGAGCGGCGGGCAGCGCTGGAAGCGCGGATCGCAGAAATCTCAGCGACGATCCGCGACGATGCTGTTCGAAAATATTATCGTCAGGATCTTGAGAGCCGGCTGCGGTCGTTCTTCGCCCCCGATCGCGGCGTTGCGTTCAATCGGCAAGAGAGGCCGCGATTTGGTTTGTCCCGCGGCGAGCGAGGGGCGCGATCGAATTTTGCAGGTACACGCTTTCCAAGCCCGCATCAGGCGCTTGCGCTTTTAAGCCCGCGGCTTGCCACAAGCCCCATCGTACGCGGATCGCGCAGCGGGTTGCCGGCACGCGAAGCCCTGATCCTGCTTGCCGTTATCAATCATCCCCAGCTTCTGGAAACTCATGGCGAGGACTTTGCCCATCTTGAATTTCGGCACCCTGATGCGGCCAGTTTGCGCAGCGCGATCCTTGACGCAGCTTCCGATCATGCATCGTCCGGCCCGGTGGAATTGCGAGATTCATTGAAAACGAGAAATTATTCTCAATTGCTCGTTAAAGTAGATAATGCCGTTACTCATATGTCCGATTGGCCGGCCCGGGCTGGTGCCGCGGCCGAAGACGTGGATCGCTGGTGGACCCACGTCGTCACCTTGCATCGCAAGACCGGAACGTTACATAAAGAGCTCAAAGATGCTGAGCAGGCCCTGGGAAATGAGCCAAGCGAGGCCAATCTCGCTTGGCTTCGCGATGTTCAGGAGCGGTTAGCCGCGGTCGATGGTTCCGAGGCGCTGATCGAGGGCTTTGGCGCTCTATCCGGTCGGGGAGTCCGGAGTTTTTAAGGGATCCAGCTGCCCGGCTGGGTTATTCACAACAGGCAGGCTTATTAGTCTCGGTTTTGCCGGTTTTGGAAGGTTAGTCGGGGCTTAACGAGCTCCGATCATACTAAAGGCCCTGATTCGGGGTGGCGCCAGACTGGTGCTGCCCTTTTAGCGGTCGAACTCCTGGCCAGGATGCGCTATATGCGCGCCCGAAAAGGTGCGGCTGGGCGTTGATTTTGTGAGTTACCCGTTAGGTCGGAACGACCGCGACGAAGGACAGTACATGGCGACAAAGACAAAGCGGCCGGTTCCCGAAAAGCGTGTAGCAACCCCCAAGGCCAAGACTCCGCCCGCTAAGGAAGAAACCCAGGAGAAGGATGCTCCGGAGACCCCGGACAGCCCGTTGCTCGATCTTTCTGACGCTGCCGTCAAGAAGATGATCAAGCAGGCGAAGAAGCGCGGCTATGTCACTTTCGACGCGCTCAATGAAGTCCTGCCGTCGGAATCGACCTCTCCCGAGCAGATCGAAGACATCATGGCGATGCTCAATGAAATGGGCATCAACGTCATCGAGTCCGAGGAAGCCGAGGAAGGCCAGGAGGAAGGGCGCGAGGAAGCCGAGGAAGAAGAGTCCGACGGTGAACTCGTCGAAGTCGCACGCTCGACGCCTGCCAAGGTTGAAAAGGCGGAGCCGGCCGAGCGCACCGACGATCCCGTGCGCATGTATCTGCGCGAAATGGGCTCGGTCGAGTTGCTGTCGCGCGAGGGTGAAATCGCGATTGCCAAACGCATCGAGGCCGGCCGCGAGGCGATGATTGCGGGTCTCTGCGAAAGCCCGCTGACATTCCAGGCCATCATCATCTGGCGCGACGAACTCAATGAAGGAAAGGTCTTCCTTCGCGACATCATCGATCTTGAAGCAACCTATGCCGGCCCCGATGCCAAGGGTGTTCCAGGGGCTGTCGCGGAAAACGCCGAGGGTGCCGAAGAGGAGGGCGGTGTTGGCGCTCCGCCGCCCGTTGCGGCGGCACCTCCGGCTGCACCGGCCGGTCCGACCCCTTTCAAGCCGGCGCCACAACCGGCTGCTGCCGCTGGTGGCGAGGATCGCGGTGAGGAAGCCGCCCTTGCCGACGCCGATATGGATGACGATGATCTTGAGAACTCGCTCTCGCTTGCTGCGATCGAAGCCGAGCTCAAGCCCAAGGTCGTCGAAACCTTCGACAAGATCGCCGACAGCTACAAGCGGCTGCGACGCCTGCAGGACCAGGACATCGAAAACAAGCTGCGCAACGAGTCGCTCTCGCCTGCGCAGGAACGTAAATACAAGAAGCTCAAAGAGGAGCTGATTGCGGAAGTCAAATCGCTGCGCCTCAACCAGGCGCGCATCGATGCGCTCGTCGAACAGCTCTATGACATCAACAAACGTTTGGTGAGCTACGAGGGCCGTTTGATGCGCCTGGCCGAAAGCTATGGCGTCGTGCGTGACGACTTCCTGAAAAATTATCAGGGCTTCGAGCTTGATCCGCGCTGGCTCAACCGCGTCTCGAAGCTTGCCTCGAAGGGCTGGAAGAACCTGATCGCGCAAGACAAGGATCGGGTCAAAGACATCCGTTCGCAGGTGCATGCGCTTGCAACCGAGACCGGACTGGAGATCCTGGAATTCCGCAAGATCGTCCAGATGGTGCAGAAGGGCGAGCGCGAAGCGCGCCAGGCCAAGAAGGAAATGGTCGAGGCCAATCTGCGTCTCGTCATTTCGATTGCCAAGAAATACACCAACCGCGGTCTGCAATTCCTCGATCTGATTCAGGAAGGCAATATCGGTTTGATGAAGGCGGTCGATAAGTTCGAATATCGGCGCGGCTACAAATTCTCGACCTACGCGACGTGGTGGATCCGGCAAGCGATCACCCGCAGCATTGCGGACCAGGCGCGCACCATCCGTATTCCCGTGCACATGATCGAAACGATCAACAAGATCGTGCGCACGTCACGGCAGATGTTACACGAAATCGGCCGCGAACCGACGCCGGAAGAACTCGCCGAAAAGCTCGGCATGCCGCTTGAGAAAGTGCGCAAGGTTCTCAAGATCGCCAAGGAGCCGATCTCGCTAGAAACACCGATCGGTGATGAGGAAGATTCTCATCTCGGCGATTTCATCGAGGACAAAAACGCGGTTCTGCCGATCGATGCGGCCATTCAATCGAACCTGCGGGAGACGACGACGCGGGTGCTCGCCTCGCTGACCCCGC
>DATAIA010000713.1:0-3389 GCA_036262895.1 Xanthobacteraceae bacterium | reverse complement strand
CAAGGTGCGATCGGACAAGTCTTCGGTCACGTGGTCAAGACGCGATGACAGCAGGTCGGCGAGGCGGACCGTCAGGTCGGCAACCTGTTCGCTGATGTGATCGGTTTTGACATTGAGGCTTGCCGTCATCTTTTCGCTGGCGACTTCGAGCGTGCGGCTGACTGCATCGCCTGTGCGGTTCAAATCGTCGAGCAGGTCTCCACCGCGCTCTCCCAAAGCATCGATCATGGAGTCGCCCGCGCGTCCCAGCGCGAGCGTGATGTGTTCGCCTTTTTCTGCCAGAGTCTGGGTGATGCGCTGAGCTGCGTCACTGACGCTTGCCGCCACCATTTCGCTGACTGAAGTGATGTCCTGGGTCAGGCCGAGATGGACGGTCGAAATTGCCTTGCGAACGTGTTCGGATTGATCAACGAGGGCATCGCGTTGCGTTGCCAGATCCTCGATCAGGCCTCGAATGCGCAGTTCATTGTCGTTGTACGCGCGTTCAAGCGCGGCGACCTCGTTATGGACGAGCGCTTCAAGTTCGGCTGCGCGCGCAAGTGCTCGCTCGACGCCATCACCCATCGCCGCGACTTCGCGACGAATGGCTTGCCCCACGCTGACAATCGATTCTCTGGCAATGGTTTCGGGCTCGGCAAGACGAAGCGCGACATCGGTCATCGAGCGCGAGATGATGCGAAGTTCCTGTGCGCGTTGCAGCAGATGGGCAAGCGCAAAAAAGAACATGACCGGGGCGCCAATTGCGGCAACGATCATAAAGAGTTCGGGAGCAGATCCGCCGCGACCGAGGAACGGCCGTGCTTCGGCACCGAAATGGGAGATAGCGAAACCGATGCCAACCGCGGTCCAGGCAATCGATGCAACGATCGCTGCAACATAAGGCCTTCGCGAAGGCTGCCGTTGCAGCATCTGAAGGATCTGGCCAACGGATCGCCGATCGTCATTTGCCGCGCGGTGCTGACCGGCAGCGTCGTCATGCGCCGGCTCGCCGTTCCGTGACGTTGTTTCCTCGAAGAACAGATCCTCGTCGATGGCCGCGCCGGCAGCCTGACGGCGCCGGCGATTATCACGTCCATTCTCCGAACGGTCGCTGATCGATGGAGCTGCAGCATGCCCGCCAGAGGAGGTGACTTCTCCCTCACGCAGGTTGAGGGCGCTCTGGATCGCCGACAGAGCCGCCTCAGTCGGGTCGTGGAGCTTTTTCGGGGTGTTTGCCATGCCAGTTATCCGCGTCCGTACTCTGAACAGATGTCACAGCACGGCGGGCAGAACCCTCCGGCTGCAACGTGCGCGTATTCAAATCGGGATCGTTCCCCGTGCTCGGGTCCCTTGGCCTATTTTTTCAGCCCCAAGGTCAATGGACCCCCGCGCAATCATCCTATCGGTCTCATGGGGCGAAAGAAACGGCTTTGGATAACCTTCTGTTAATCATCGTTAATAAGGTTAACACGGCGGTACCCATACGAATGGTTCATTTGGTGGACTAAGCGGTCGGCAAGCATCGCCTAAGTTCTTAATTTGGGGCTCAATTAAGCGCATTTTCACCGTGCATTTGTTTGGCCTGCCAAAGGGCAACTTATTTACACGTCCTTTCCCGTTTGTGGGCGAAGGTCCGCTCGCTTAAATCCAACGAATACGCCCGAAGGGAAGGCAAGATGATCGAGCAATCGCAACCGGTTGCGGAAGATATTTCGACTATGCCGAAACGGTCTTTCGAGCGGCCGATCGATCTTATTCATCTGTCCCGCATAACCCTGGGCGATCCCGGTTTGGAACGCGAAGTCCTGCAATTGTTCGACCGTCAGACCGATATGTTGATGACGCGCATGCGGCAATCAACGCCCGGTGCCATTGCCGCCGTCGCACACACATTAAAGGGATCCGCACGCGGAATTGGCGCTTGGCGCGTTGCCCATGCAGCTGAAGAAGTTGAGATAGCTACAAATTCCGACGAGCAGAAGCTTCGTTCGGCCGTTGGGCGGCTGAGCGTGGCTGCAGCCGAAGTTCGAAGCGTCATCGATGAATTGCTTCGGGCGAACTGACGGTCAGTAATTCACAGCTATCTTGTCGCACCCAGCCGGCTGAGGGTCCTCAAGGGCTACGTATCGGGGTTGGCGGGGGCCTCTCAAGCCGTTATAGGAAAGCACCGCTGGGGCGGGCCAAGGCCCGATGTAGTTATTTTCTGGCACTAACAGCTGAACAGCGGCTTTTGTAATTCCGGCTGGTAGTCGCAACACAGCTCCGACAGACGACGCATGGTCAAGATCACATTTATAGATGTAGAGGGCGCGGCTCGGACGGTTGAGGCAGAGGTGGGCTCAACCCTCATGGAAGCGGCTGTCAAAAACAGCATTCCCGGGATTGAAGCCGAGTGCGGTGGGGCGTGCGCCTGTTCGACCTGCCACGTTTATATCGATGACGCTTGGATCGAGAAGACTGGCGAGCCTGCGCCCATGGAAGAAGACATGCTCGACTTTGCTTTTGATATACGGCCGGCGTCGCGGCTGTCCTGCCAAATCAAAGTGAGCCAAGAACTCGATGGGTTGGTTGTCAGGACTCCGGAGCGCCAAGCCTAAGAGGATTAAACGTAGTCCGGTGGGGCAGGGTGGACGGGGTTGAACCCCTATCTGCTTTTCAGCGGCGGATTGAAGATTACGGGACGATGCCCCCACGGGGCATTTCGGTAGATGAAGTGGAGCCGGTGTCCCGCGGCGTTGGTAATGATGGACATGACTGAAGCAATCAAAACTGACGTGCTTATCATTGGTGCGGGTCCGGTTGGCCTGTTTGCTGTTTTCGAATTGGGCCTGCTCGATATGAAGGCCCATTTGATCGATATTCTCGACAAACCGGGTGGCCAGTGCGCGGAGCTCTACCCGGAGAAGCCGATCTACGACATCCCGGCCATTCCCGTGATCAGCGGACAAGGTTTGGTCGATGCATTAATGGCGCAAATCCAGCCCTTCGGGCCGACCTTCCATTACGGCGAAATGGTCGAAACGATTGAGCGGATCGGGGATCCCCTGTTCCGCGTGACAACCGATCGCGGCAAGGTCTTCGAGACGAAAGTCGTTGTGGTTGCGGCGGGTGGCGGTTCGTTCCAGCCGAAGAAGCCGCCCATTCCCGGCATTGAGGATTATGAGGGGCGCTCGGTGTTTTATGCGGTGCGCCGCATGGAAGATTTCCGCGGAAATCGCGTTCTCATCGTTGGCGGCGGAGATTCGGCTCTCGACTGGACACTCAATCTCGCTCCCATCGCCGGTAAGCTCACTTTGCTCCATCGGCGAGATGCGTTCCGCGCGGCCCCTGACAGCGTCAATAAAATGCGTGCGCTTGTGGCCGAAGGAAAGATCGAGTTGTTGCTTGGTCAGGTGACCAGCCTTGAAGGG
>DATAIA010000712.1:0-2529 GCA_036262895.1 Xanthobacteraceae bacterium | reverse complement strand
TTCAGCCTGCGAAGAGCACCACCATGACCGAGCCCCAGGTCGTCAACAGGATGTTGGAGACAGGATAGGCGGGCGTATAGCCCAGCACCACGACGGAGCTACCCGTGCGCTCCTGAATGGCTGCCATCGCTGCCGTCACTGTTTGCGCGCCAGTCAACGCCCCGAGCAGCAGAATCGGGTTCATGCGCAACACGAAATGGCCCACGCAAAAGCCGACGATCTGCGGCAGCAGGGTCACCACCATGCCTCCCAGGAGCAGGCTGACACCGGACTCCCGAATTGCGGAGAGAAAAATCGGCCCTGCGTGAATTCCGGTGAGGCCTACGAAGGCTGCGAGCCCGAGGGATGTCATGAGACTGATGGCGCCATCGGGGATGCGGCCAAAATGCGGATGACGCGTGCGGAGATAACCGACCAGAAGCCCGGCGAGAAGCGTACCGACGCTGGTGCTCAGCACAATCGTGATACTGCCAATCGGGAAGCTGATGAGCGCCCCGACGAGGCCGCCGAAAAAAATCGCGAGCCCCAGCACCACAAAATCGATGCTCGTGCTGGGCGCAACGATGACGCCAATATTCTTGGCGGCATTCTGCACGATGGCTTCGGGACCGACAATTCGCAGCAGATCGCCGCGCTGCAGCTCGATACCGGCGGCGATGGGAAGTTCCTGGCCACCGCGGCTCAGGGAGCGAAGGTAGAGGCCGCGCGTCCATTTCGCTTCGGACACCTCCTGAAGGGTCATGCCCGCGAGTTTCGAGTTGATCAGCAGCACGTCCGACGAAATCAGGGGGATGTCGAGCAGCTCCCGGTCCTCTATTTCATCGCCGCGGGGGCCGATCAATTCGACGATGACCTGGCGCGGGGCCGATAACGCAATGACATCGCCGGCCGCCAGGGTCATTCCGGGCTCTGCCTCGAGGACGCGTTCTCCGCGCCGGAGCCGGTGAATGAATACGCGTTGCTCGGGGATGCGGGCTTCAGCGGCGGCGACGGTCAATCCCGCGATCGCCGAATTCGGCTCCAGCCGATAGGCGCGAAGCTCGAATTTGCGCCAGGCGGACGCGATACCTGGCTTGGTGCGGTTAATGCCCAAGGTCTGTTCGAGCTTGAGGGCTTCCGTCTTGAGATCGATCTTCAGGAACGCCGGTACGATTGTCGTGCAGAACATGATCACTCCGGCATAGCCGAAGATGTAACAGACCGCGTCTGCCACCGCGATGTGCGAGACATACTGCGCACGCTGCGCCTCGGACACGGCGAGCCCGTTGACCGCGTCCGTCGCCGTTCCCATCGCGGCACTTTGGCTGAGCGCCCCGGACATCAGCCCGGCCGCAAGGCCCGGGTCGAGCTTCAGTATGCGTCCCACGACGATGGCAGTGGCAAGACCGGTGAAGCTCACGATGATCGCGAGCAATACAGGCTTCAGCCCATCGCGCTTCATGGCCAGGACGAATTGCGGACCGACCGAATAACCGACGCCAAACAGGAACAGCAGGAACAGGAAGGACTTGGTCATGCTGGAAACCGGCACATGCGCAAAGTCGCCGACCGCGAGGCCGGCGAACAACGCGCCCGTGACCGGGCCGAGACTAAATGCGCCGATCCTGAAGCTTCCGATCCAGTAGCCCGCAGCGATCACCAGGAACAGCGCGAGTTCCGGATAACGGACGAGAAACTGTGCCAGCCAGGTCAGCATTTTGAGACAGCCGGCGCTATGTCATCAGCATGACCAGCACCATGCCCCAGATCGTCAGCAGCGTGTTTCCGACGGCATAGGTCACGGTATAGCCAAGACCCGGAATCTGGCTCTTGGCGCGGTCGTTTATCATGCCAAGCGATGCGGTCGTGGTGCGCGCACCCGAGCAGCATCCCAGCACGATCGCATCGTGAAAGCGGAATACGTATTTGCCCACATACATCGCGAGGATCAGCGGGACCGTCGTTACCGCGACTCCCCACAGGAACAGGCCGATGCCTTGCGCCTTCAGGCCGGCAACGAAGCCGGGGCCAGACGAGATACCGACCACGGCGATGAATACGTTGAGGCCGACCGAGTTCATGAACCAGACGGTTGGCGACGGGATCCGACCAAAGGTCGGTCGAACGGAACGTAGCCAGCCGAAGAACAGGCCGGAGATCAACGCGCCGCCGGAAGTGGACAGGGTCAGAGGCACGCTGCCGATCTTGTAGACGATCGCGCCGATCAGCGCGCCCAGCGCGATGGCGGCGCCGATGAAAGCGACGTCGGCCACATCGGTCGCCCGATCGGGCCGGCCCAGCATCTTCGTTGCGGCTGTCACATCCGCCGTACGCCCGACGATGGTGACGATATCGCCTCGATTGAGTTTGGTGTTAGGCAGGATGGGGATATCGACCGCGATCGCTCCCCGCGTGATCTTGCGCAGGAAGACACCCCTTGCTGCCGGTCGGCCCGACAGTTCCTCCAGCGTCTTGCCGTCGACATCTTTGCTGGTCACATAGACATCGACACCTTCGATCGGCATCGCCAGCAATTCCCGGTCATCGATT
>DATAIA010000711.1:0-5715 GCA_036262895.1 Xanthobacteraceae bacterium | reverse complement strand
ATAGATCGCCGCCAACCGAAAACAGCAGATCATGCTCTTCGAAAATTTTGCGAATGACCGGTGCAAGCCGGATCATGGAACCGCGAAACAATGGATGCGAGGCAGGAAATGATGCCGTGCTCGCAACACCCTCGGCATAGACCGGTGCACCCAGTAATTCAGCAAGCTCGACGATTTCGGCATGAGCGCGGCCCTGCGCGACGACATCCCCTGCAATGATCAACGGACGTTCCGCGCAAGCAAGAAGCGCGGCGGCGGATTCGATTGCCGCCCAATCCCCGCGAATTCCCGTCGCGACACGCGTCGGCGCCGAGAGGTCGAGATCGGCTTCCGCATTCATGATGTCGCCGGGAATGGAAAGGAACACTGGGCCGGTCGGCGGGGCGAGCGCGGTTTTCACGGCACGATGCACAAGACGCGGCATATCAGCAAGACGATTGATCTCGGCTGCCCACTTCACCAAAGGCCGCGCCATAGTCGGGAGATCGGCCCACAATAACGGCTCCGTCACGCTGAAACTCTGATCCTGCTGGCCGGCGGTGACCAGAATGGGGGAAGCCGCCTTCTGCGCGTCGTACAGCATGCCCATTGCATTGCCGAGACCGGGAGCAACGTGGAGATTGACAACTGCGAGCTTGCCGGAAGCCTGCGCATAACCGTCGGCCATGGCCATGACGGCGGCTTCTTGCAAGCCCAGTACGTAACGCAACTCATCCTCAACGGCGAGCGCATCCATCAGCGGCAATTCAGTCGTTCCGGGATTGCCGAAGAGGATCTCGACGCCTTCCTGCTTCAGAAGTTCAAGGAATGCGCGCTTACCTGAGAGTGATGGCAAAATGCTCTCCAGTTTATCTCGGCGAAAAAGATTGGTTATTTGTAGCCGTGGTACGAAGCCGCGCAAATCGTGTGGGCTCCTGTAGCCTCATGGTTCGAGACGCCATGCTGCGCATGGCTCCTCACCATGAGGAAAGCTGGCTCCTCATCCTGAGGAAGCCGCCCAAAGGGCGGCTGTCTCGAAGGATGAGGCTTCATTTGCTCCGCTTAGCTAAGTTCTCATGGACTACTTCCGCAGCAAATATTTGTGCTCGCCTGACAGCACCATCTCTCCACGCTGATTGTAGATGGATGCAGCCATCACCGCGACACCGGTTGTTCGCTGAGAAATAAGGGCAGAGATCGTCAACGCGGGATAGAGCGTGTCGCCGACGTAAACCGGTTTGATGAACCTCGATGATTGTTCAATGAAGCCGATCAGTTTGTCGCCGATCACGTGAGGGAAGGTCCCCGCGCCCGCGGCTGTAAACGCCAATACCTGGAGACCATGGGCGAGCAATCCCGGATGGCCATGACGACGGCAAAACTCGACGTCATAGTGAATTGGATGATTATCGCCCGAGAGCGTCTGAAACGCGGCAAAGTGCGCCTCCGTCACTGTCCTGCTGGGACTACGGAAGACTTCGCCGATGTGAAGATCGGCAAACGTGCGGGGCTCGGCGAGCCGGAAGTTTGCCGGGTCGAACGGTTCGGTCATGTGATTAACCTGCACGTGATCAACCAGCTCGTGGCACTCGTCCCTCAATCGGATAGGCCGGATCATTATAACCAGGTGTGGAGGAATGGCCGGGCGATACAAAATGATTGATCAGGGCTTCATCTTCGGCGGTGAACTCATAGTCCATGGCGCGCAAATAGGTATCCCATTGATCTTCCGTGCGCGGACCGCCGATGACGCCTGTGATCAATCTATTATTGAGCACCCAGCCGACTGCGAAATCGACCGGGGTGCGCCCCTTTGCTTCGGCATGACGCTTGATCTCCTGAGCCAGATGCAGGGACTCAGGCCGCCATTCGGTTTGCATCATCCGCATATCCTGCCGCCCTGCGCGCGTACCAGCAGGCGGAGGAACATCGGGTTTATATTTTCCTGTCAGCACACCACGCGCCAACGGGCTATAGGGAACAACGCCCAAACCATAATGAGCGCAAGCCGGAAGGTGCTCGACCTCGGGCATGCGGTTCATTGCATTATAATAGGGCTGGCTGACGATGGGACGATCGATGCCAAGCTGATCGCAGATATTGCAGATTTCGGCGACGCGCCAGGAACGGAAGTTGGAAACGCCGAAGTAGCGGATCTTGCCGGCGCGGACGAGATCGGCCATGGCCCGCACACTCTCATCAAGCGGGGCATTGAAATCTTCCTTATGTAGATAATAAATGTCGACGTAGTCGGTCCCCAACCGCTTCAGGCTCGCGTCCGCCGCCTGCATGATCCATTTGCGCGAAAGGCCGCGTTCGTTGCGCCCTTTTCCCATGGGGTTGCAAACCTTTGTGGCGAGCACCCAATTGTCGCGGTCGGCGGCAATTGCCCGTCCGGTCACCTCTTCCGACTTGCCGTCATTATATTGGTCGGCGGTGTCGATGAAGTTGACTCCCGCATCGCGCGCCTTTCCGACGATACGCATCGCGGTGGCCTCATCTGTAGCGCCGCCAAACATCATCGTGCCGAGGCAAAGTTCCGAAACGTTAAGTCCGCTTCGGCCGAGATTTCGATACTTCAACTGATCCTCCTCACATTACTTTTACGGCACTGAAAAAGCGCCGGTCTCTTTACTGATGTTACGGCTGAGCTTCTTGGGAAGCAGGAGGTGGTATCCTATTTACAAATCGGCGCCGCTGGTAGGGCAATCTAAGTCCGGCCGTAGACCGGAATAATCGCCCCACGGGTCACCGCATTGTCAGGAGAGGCCAGAAACAGGATGGTTTGGGCAACCTCATCGACTTTCGGCCACGCCGCATGATCGGCTTTCGGCATGGCCTTCCGATTTGCAGGAGTGTCCATGATCGAAGGGGCAACCGCATTCACGAGAATACCATCGTCTGCGACCTCCTCGGCAAGCCCGACGGTGAAGGCCGCAACTGCCGCTTTGCTGGCTGCATAGGCCAGCATGTTGGCACCGCCGCGCCATTCGAGCGCCGGACGAGCGGCAACGTTGACAATCCGGCCGCCCTCACCCTGGGTCCGCTTCATTGCCATCACCGCCGCGCGACAGCATAAAAACGCGCTGATCAAATTCGTCTCAAGCTGCTGCATCAAGGCGGCCCGATCGATGGTTTCGATTGGAGCCGCGGCGAACCCACCTGCCAAATGAATGGAAGCCCATAATGTGGGCAAGCCTTCGTACAACGCTGTTACAGCCACCTCGGCCGTAAGATCGGTGCCGGGTGCCATGACGATGTTTGGGTGGTCCCGGTGCGCAAAGCTCTGCAACTCACCCTCGGTCCGGCAAGGAACGTGGCAGATGGCTCCTGCACCAAGCAGAGCGCCCACCACGGCCGTACCGAGCGCGCCGGTGCCGCCGGTCACGACGATATGACGGTTTCGATACGGCAATGCATCCATCGGCCCCCTCCTATCCGGAACCAGATTTTCCACACGCTGTTGTCAAGGATTGAGGCATGCGGGCCATCTCAATGGCAACAGCAGACCACCTGATCGCAATACTTGATGAACTGCGCAGTGCAGAAAATAGCTGCACACGCTGCCCGCTTTACCAGAATGCGACCCAGGCAGTTCCGGGCGAAGGTGTCGCAGATGCTCGCGTCATGCTGGTCGGCGAGCAACCGGGCAATGACGAAGACTTGCAAGGACACCCGTTTGTCGGGCCGGCGGGCCGCGTGCTTGATCGCGCACTCAACGAGGCAGGCTTGGATCGAGCGAGGGTGTTCGTCACCAATGCCGTCAAGCATTTCAAATTCGAACCGCGCGGCAAGCGGCGCCTGCACAAGCGGCCCAATGCGTACGAAATCGAGCGCTGCAGATGGTGGCTTGATCAGGAACGCGCGATCTTAAAGCCTGATATTATTGTTGCTCTCGGAGCGACGGCTGCAAGGAGCGTGCTTGGCCGCGCGGTCACCATCACAAAAGTTCGGGGCGAATTCCTAAACGGGGTCGACGGAAGTGACGTCCTCGTCACCATTCATCCGTCTTATCTGCTCCGCATTATCGATATCGATAACAAAGCTGTCGAATATCGACGTTTTGTGCTGGATTTGAAAAAGTGCGCCCAACGCCTAAGCGAAGCAGCATAAACACCAAATTCCCCGCTTCAGCTTTAGACTGCGCGGCTCATGACGAACGGACGCGCAACGTCGGCTCTCATGAGCTTGTTACAAGCGCCTACGGTGCTACGCTGCCCCGCGCATGCTGCCTTCGTTTGCAGGCGTGGGCTCGCCCTTGGGCATTTCGAACTCGTCCTCCAGTGAAACCCCGGCACGACGCAGAGCGGATTTGAGTTTTGTAAGTTCCCGCTGCAAATGCTCGCGATCTTTCCGCGCGGCTTCCAGAGACCCTTTGGCAACAGAGTGATCGATCCGCTCGCGTTCCAGTTCGGAGTCGAGTTCCTGGATACGCTTCTCAAGCGTCTGCCGGCTCGATTGCAGCAAGCTCTCATCCTGCCCGACGCGATCGGTCATTTGCAGGATACGCTCCTCGGCCCGCGCCAACTGAGTATCTTTGATTTTCAAGGCATGCACGACTGCAGCGGAGCGTTCGATCAGTGTAGTGCGGGTTTGCTCAAGCTCGCGGATCTGCACTTCTTGAGCCTTCAACATGTTGTCCAGCTCTGCCAGCTTCTTTTCCGCCCGGTTGCGCGCGAACGTTGCTTCCATGGCCTGCCGGTCGGCGACCCTCGCCTCCTCGGTCCGGACCGCAAGTGTCTGCCGAACTTCGGTCAGCAGTTTCTCTGTCGTCGCCGCACGACCATGCAGTGCGGTGACGTGAATATTCATCTCGGTGCTGCCAATACGGAGCTTCTCGTTGGCCTCGTCCAAGGCGATCTGCAGCCGAGCCCGTTCGGTTTTGTTCTCTTCGGAGACGGTTTCGAGCTGTGCAATGCGCACTCTCGCTCCCGCCAGCGCGGTTTCGCTTTCATTCAGGAGGTTTGCCGTAACCGACGCCTCCGCAACCGTTTGACCAAGCGAGGCCTTCAACGAGCGGGTTTCTTCGGTGAGAAGCACGCTTTCATCGCGCAAAATGCGGATGTCCGTTTCAAGCTCGCCGACTTTCCTCTCGCTTTCGTTGACACGCGTCGTCAACAACTGATTTTTCTCGCCAGCGGCTTCCGCAATGGCGGTAACCTGCGAAAGCTGCGCCTCAAGGTGCACAAGCCTGGTGTTCTTGGAGGCGAGATCGCTTGCAAGCTCTAGCTTGATCCCTTCCAAGGTGCGGATGGAGTCGCGCGAGATATCCAGCTCTTGCCGCAGCTTATCGATTTCGCCGGCAAGGGCCCTGGCATTTCTGTCGAATACCTTCGTTTCTTCCTGCTGTTTCTCGTAAGCGACGCGCGTCTGCTCAAGCAATCGGCGCAAACCGATGTTGCTGGATTTTTCCTCTTCAAGCTCCTGCAGGATCCTGTGCGCGGGATCGATAATAACGGAGAAGGCTTTTTTGAAATCATCGAGTTCGCTGAGTTTCTGATTTGCATCGACCAGAAGCTGACGCAGCGCCTCGTTTTCCTTGCCGATGTTAGCGCCGGCCTCGGAGGTTTCCTCATCGTCGAGAGGTTCCAACACTGAAACGGGCGTCGGCCGATTGACGTCATCGAACTGGGCGGGCGTTGCATCAAACCGCGGAGCACCACCTGCAACAACGCTCGGCTGCCCACGCAGAAGAAATTCCGATAACTTACTCATGGAAACTGCCCCCTCGACCCC
>DATAIA010000710.1:0-5163 GCA_036262895.1 Xanthobacteraceae bacterium | reverse complement strand
GCGAGAACGCCGAGCAGATCGCGCTGATGGGTGGAGAAACCGCGGAACGCGAACGATTGATGGATCGCTTCCGCGCACTTGTCGGAAACTGGCTTGCGATCATGTCGCGAACGAAAAAGCTGACCTTTTTCACGGCAGGATTTACCCAGGCCTCGATTGTTTTTCCGTATTTCGTCGCGGGCCCTGCCTACTTCGCAAACTTGATCGATTTTGGCGGCTTGCAGCAAACCGCTCAAGCTTTCAATCAAGTGCAGACGGCTTTTTCGTTCTTTATTGAAGCCTATGGCAATCTCGCGGAGTGGAGTTCCGTTATTATCCGGCTCTCCGGGTTTGCAGTCGCAATCAAGTCAGCAGAATCGGTCGCGAAAGCCCCGCCGGTTATTGCGCTCGAGCGCGACGGCAAACGGTCGCAGCTTGATATCGCTCATCTCAAGGTGAACCTGCCGCAAGGTCGTCCCTTGGTCGATGCCGAGGAAATGTCGCTCTCCCGCGGCGACCGCACCTTGGTGATGGGACCGACCGGATCAGGCAAATCGACCCTTTTCCGCGCGATCGGCGGTATCTGGCCGTTCGGGTCGGGCACAATCACCATCCCGCACAATGCCAAGCTGCTGGTGCTGCCGCAACGGCCCTACCTTCCGATCGGATCGCTGCTGGCAGCAATCTCCTACCCCGCCGTTCCAAACGCATTCGCGCCCGACAAGGTCAGTCAGGTCCTGGTTGCTGTCGGCATGCCGGGCTATGTCTCGCGGCTTTATGAGGAGGCCCATTGGAACCGCATGTTGTCGCTCGGCGAACAGCAGCGGCTTGCCGTCGCACGCGCCATCCTGCATGCGCCGGATTACCTTCTGCTCGATGAGGCCACCGCATCGCTTGATGAGGCGTCCGAGGCTGAGCTTTACCGTTTGCTGAATGAGCTCCTGCCCGGAACAGCCATTCTGTCGATCGGTCACCGCGCGACGCTTCGCCGCTTCCATCAGCGGCTCTGGCAGATTGTCAGGGAGGGCGATCGGCAATGGGTTCGCGAAAGAAAACTTGAACCCGCCGAATAGGACCGTCGTTGACTTGTTAACGGATCCTGCCAAACGGCGTTGCGCGGCGGGCCGTTCGTGAATACGATTAAGGCAGAGATAGCGAAGGAAAGCATCTCGCTGTCCGCGTCATCCCACCTCTTTGTCACTCGATATACGGAGCACGTTACGTGACCGCTTACAATGTTTTGATTATGGGTGCTTCCTACGGTTCGCTGTTGGCGGCCAAGCTGCTTTTCGCCGGACACAAGGTGAAACTGGTCTGTCTTCCCGCCGAAGCGGAAGTCATCAACAAGGAAGGCATCCGCGTCCGTCTGCCGATCAAGGGACGCAAGGACCTGATCGAAATCGATTCGCGCAAGCTGCCGGGCACCGTATCGGCGGACGTCCCGACCGCTGTGAACCCTAAGGATTACGACCTCGTGGGGCTTGCGATGCAGGAGCCGCAATATCGCTCGCCCGGCGTGCGCGAACTTCTGGACGCTGTCGCGCTCTCGAAAGTGCCGTGCATGTCGATCATGAACATGCCGCCGCGTCCCTACATGAAACGGATTCCCGGCGTCTCCGCCGATACGCTGACAGCAGCTTACACCGATGCATCAGTTTGGAAGAATTTCGATCCGGCGTTGCTCACGCTTTGCAGCCCCGACCCGCAGGCGTTCCGCCCGCCGGAGGAGCCGGTCAACGTGCTGCAGGTTACGCTGCCGACCAACTTCAAAGTCGCGCGGTTTGATTCAGACAAACACACCGCCATGCTGCGCCAGATGCAGGCGGATATCGAGGCGATCCGCTATGACACGGGCGACGGCAAGATCGAGTTGCCGGTCAAGCTCAAGGTGCATGACTCCGTGTTCGTGCCGCTCGCGAAATGGGCGATGTTGCTGACCGGCAATTATCGTTGCGTCCAGAAGGATGCGGCGCGTTCGATCAAGGAAGCCGTGCACACCAACATCGAAGAGTCCCGCTCGGTCTACAACTGGGTGCGCGATCTCTGCATCACGCTCGGCGCGGCGCCGGACGATCTCGTGCCATTCGAGAAATATGCGGCAGCGGCACAAGGCCTGGTGCGGCCGTCATCCGCCGCGCGCGCCCTCTTTGCCGGCGCGCCGAATATCGAGCGCGTTGATCGGCTGGTGCAAGGCATTGCCGCACAAAAAGGCCTGCGCAATCCGATTATTGACGAGACGGTCGCGCTCGTCGACGCACGTCTTGAAATCAATCGTAAGACGGCGGCGTAAGAATTTTTTTGGAGAAAGAAGAAGGGCGGCATGATTGCCGCCCTTTTTTATTGGGCTGCTAGTCCTTCTTCTCTTCGGGCTTGTGACCATCCGACGACGCTCCTGCGCCACCTAGATTTGGTGACGCGAACGGGCTGCGGTAGCCCGGAGACGGGGAAGATGGCGACGGAGAAGACGGCGCTGCGGGCGCGGGCCGCGGAGCCGACGAGAACCCCGAGGAAGGCGCCGGGCTCGGTGTCGGCCGAGGAGCAGCAGGGCTCGGCGCAGGTGCGGCCGGCCTGAACGGCGACGGAGACATAGAGGGCGCCGGAGCTGGTGCGGCGGCGGGCTTCGGCGCCGCGGGTGCTGCGGGCTTCGGTGCAGCCGGTTTCCGTGAAACTGCCCTTTTGGGAGCGGTCTTTTTAGCTGCGGCTTTCTTCGCGGCGGGCTTCTTGGCGCTCTTTGCCTTTTTGGCTTTGGCTGGCGCCGAACGCTTTGCCTTGGTCTTTCGCGCGGAAACCTTCTTGGCGGATTTCTTTGCGGATTTTTTTGCCTTGCCGCGAGTTGCGGCTTTCCGGGCCACTTTCTTGCCGCCGGCCTTCTTCTTCAGCACGGCGCTTTTTTTGGTTTTCTTGGCCTTTGATTTTTTCGTCTTCGATTTCTTCGCAGTAGCCATGACGTCCTCCTGCTTGGTCCTTCAACGCACCAGCACCTGAACTGCACTGACACGTAGCGAAAATCGCCGAATAGGATCAACCACATCCTATTTGCATGTTACGCTCTCAATCAACATCAGTTGCTTTGTCGCGACCGTATCCGGCCCATTTCAGCCGGTTTTTCTCCTCCTGTCGCCCAATCGAGCAGTTCCACAGTGTGAATGATCGGGATTGCCGTCGTGGTGGCGATCTGAGTCATGCATCCAAGATTGCCTGTGGCGACAACATCGGGTTCAACAGCCTCAATGTTCGCTGCCTTGCGTTCCGCAAGCCGACGAGCGATCTCCGGCTGAAGCATATTGTAAGTGCCGGCAGAACCACAGCACAAATGACCTTCCGGAATGTCCCGGACCACAAATCCGGCCTTCGCGAGCAGTCGTTTCGGCTCGCTTGTAATCCTCTGACCATGCTGCAGCGAGCAAGCCGAATGATAGGCAACAACAAGGCCTGCGACATCAGCTGAAGGCGCAAGATCAAGCTGCATCAGATATTCCGACACGTCCTTCGTCAGGCCTGAGATTCTCGCTGCTTTGTTCGCATATGCCGGGTCGGTCCGCAGCATAAAACCATAGTCCTTTACCTGCGTGCCGCAACCCGAGGCAGTGATGAGGATGGCGTCAAGCCCCTCGCCCTCGATCTCGCGGGTCCAGACATCGATATTATCGCGGGCAAAAGCGAGCGCTTCGACATCGCGCCCCAGATGCTGAACCAGCGCGCCGCAACAGCGCTCGCCGGCGGCGACGACCACTTCGATTCCATGGCGCGTCAGAATGTTAATGGCCGCGTGATTGATCGAGGGCTTGAGCACCTGATTGACGCAGCCGGCCAACATGGCGACCCGACCGCGCCGCGGCCCCCGCGCGTTGAAGACCTGCGCACCGGACACTTGGACACTCGATCTCGTTGGAGATGGCGGCAAGCTCCCCGGCGCCAGCCTGAGCATTGCACCGACCCGCTTTAAGCCAAGCGCATCAAAGGCCTGCGCGAAAGGCTTGATCAATAAAGCCGCCAGCATCGATACCCGAAACAGACGCGGATTGGGCAGGATCTTAGCGAGCAGCCATCGCACCAATCGGTCGGGCAATGGACGCTTGTAGGTTTCTTCGATATGCGCGCGCGCATGATCGACGAGATGCTGATAATGCACGCCCGATGGGCAGGTCGTCATGCAGGCGAGGCACGACAGACAGCGGTCGACATGCTTGACGACATCGGCGGTCGCCGGCCGATTGTTCTCAAGCATATCCTTGATGAGGTAGATGCGCCCGCGCGGACTATCGAGTTCGTCGCCTAAAAGCACGTAAGTCGGGCACGTTGCCGTGCAGAAACCGCAATGAACGCAAGCGCGCAGAATCTTTTCGGATTCCGATGTCGCGGGATCGCGCAATTGCTCAAGGGTGAAACTCGTCTGCATCCGCTTACACTCCCGCGTACATGCGCCCGGGGGCGAGCACGCGTTTGGGATCGAAACTGTCCTTGACCCGGCGGGTCAGCGCGGCAAGCGGCGCGGGCTGAGGCTCGAACACATCGACCGCCGCACGGATGCCGGCGGAGGCCCGGATCAGTGTCGCGTGCCCGCCTTGGGCCGCGACGGCGCGGTGCACGAGATCTGCATGCGGATCATGGTGCGAGGCCAGTTGCATCCAGATCAGCCCCCCTGCCCAGTCGTAGATCACGTCGGCGCTCACCTGCGCGCTGATGTGCTTGACGATTTCGGGCCCGCTCATCGGCGCGCTTGAAATCCGCCATAGCGGCCGCTCCTTCGGTCCATTCTGGAGCGCAAACGGCATCACATCCCTGATCGATGCCCACAAAGCCTGTGAGGCCGCCCCCTCGAGCACTGCAACGTCCCCAAACGGCTTCATCAATGCGAGTAATTGCTCGCGTCGATGGGCGACCGAGGGCGGCACGCCCTCAAGGCGCAATGCCGTCACCGCACGCAATTCTTCGATCATACCGGGCAGTGCTGGCGTCGACTCGGCTGGAACATGAGCCGCGCCGGATACCTCGTTGGCCGATCCCATCGCGACTGCCATGGCCTTGACCGCTCGTTCCGCGTCGAGCGCGAGCACAAGGACCGTTAATTCGGCTTCCGCCCGCGGCAGCACCTTGATCGTCACATCGGTCATGATGCCGAGCGTGCCCCACGATCCCGCCATCAGCTTGCTCAAATCATAGCCGGTGACATTCTTCACGACC
>DATAIA010000709.1:0-7259 GCA_036262895.1 Xanthobacteraceae bacterium | reverse complement strand
GCCGGGACGCACCCGGCCTCGTTGTTTTGGGCGTTATAGCTTGCTCCGAGAGCGGATCATGAAGGAGTCGTTGGCATATTCGGCCACTTGCCACCACAGATATTGCTCAGCCCGGAAGGCGACCATCGAGTCGTACACCTTTTTGAACTGGGCGTTCGCGGCGGATACCTCCTTGTAAACTTCGGCTGAGGCTTTGAGCGACGCATCCATGATCGAGGGACTAAATGGGCGCAATTCGGCTCCGCCGGCGATCAAACGCTTGAGGGCCGCCGGATTACGTGAGTCATATCGCGCCTGCACATCGACATTGGTATGGCTCGCGGCTGTCGTGAGGATTGCCTGATAGGCCTTCGGCAACTCGGCCCACTTCTGCGTGTTGATCATGAACATCAACGACGTGCCGCCTTCCCACCAGCCGGGATAATAGTAATATTTGGCGACCTTATAAAAGCCGAGCTTCTCATCATCGTAAGGACCGACCCACTCAGCGGCATCGATCGTGCCTTTTTCCAGCGCGGGATAAATATCGCCGCCCGCGATCTGCTGGGGAACCGCGCCGAGTTTCTGAAGCGCCAGACCAGCGAAGCCGCTGATCCGAATCTTCAGTCCGTTCAAATCAGATACTTCCTTGATTTCCTTGCGGTACCAGCCACCCATCTGCGTGCCGGTGTTACCGCCGGGCAACATATAGATGTTGAATTTCTTGCCGAACTCGTGAGCAAGCTTGAGGCCGTCGGCATCGTAGTACCATGCATTCTGCATCCGGCCGTTGAGACCAAACGGAACCGCGCAGAACAGTGCGAACGTCGGATCCTTACCGAAGAAATAGTATGGAGCCGTGTGGCACATCTCTACGGTGTTGTTTGTTACCGCATCGGCCACTTGCAATCCGGGAACGATTTCACCCGCTGCAAACGGCTGAATCTGAAATTTGTTATCGGTTGCTTCAGCAACAAATTTCGAGAACGTGTCGACAGCACCGTAAAGCGTATCGAGCGACTTCGGAAAGCTCGATGTCAGGCGCCACTTCAGTTCGGGCATGGATTGAGCAATCGCAGGTTTCGCGATTGCAGCAGCGGCCGCTCCCGTTCCCAAGGCGGTCAGAAATTGGCGACGTTTCATTTGTAAGGCTCCCACTTGAAAGTTGTCATGCCGAGCATTGATCTTTGCTCGTGCTGTTTTTGATCCCCGAGGCTCCAGCACTCAGGCCGCTCCGGCGTAGAATGATACGCAGGTAATGTACATGCAACAGTTAGTATGGCCAAATTTTGCCGTTGTTAACCAATGAAGAGCCCCCCTCATCCCTGCCACCAGCGCGATTAGATTGCTGCAAAGCGAAAATGAGGTGTTTTTCACGTCTCCACGACAATGCGCGGGGCTTGTCGGGCTGCTCCCCGGCCGGGCCCTACCTGATCCCAGACCTTTGAGGCAATTTCCCGATAAATAGCACTGTGCCGGCTGGCCGGGTCGACCGCCACGACGGGCCGGCCCGCATCTGAAGTCTCCCGCAGGGCCATGTCGAGCGGCACTTCACCAAGGAATGGGACGCTCAGCCGTTCAGCCTCGTGGCGCGCGCCGCCATGGCTGAAGATGTCGGAACGTTCTCCGCAATGGGGGCACAAAAAATAGCTCATGTTTTCCACGATACCGAGCACCGGTACGTCCACGCGCCGGAACATCGCAATGCCCCGGCGGGCATCGATAAGCGCAAGATCCTGCGGTGTGGAGACGATGACCGTACCGGCAAGAGGCACCTGCTGCGCCATCGTAAGCTGCGCATCACCAGTCCCCGGGGGCATGTCGACCACCATGATGTCCGTCTCACCCCACTCGACCTCACGCAACATCTGAGTAAGGGCCGACATCACCATCGGACCGCGCCAGATCATCGGAGTTTCCTCTTCAATCAGGAAACCGATCGACATGACTTGCAGCCCGTAATTGGTCATGGGCTTCAACCTGGTGCCGCCGCCCACCGTCTCGGGGCGCCCTCTGATGCCGAGGAGCTTGGGAATTGAAGGACCGTAGATATCGGCGTCGAGGATCCCGACCTTGAGCCCAAGGTCACGCAGGCCGAGCGCAATGTTCACTGCGGTTGTCGACTTACCGACCCCGCCTTTGCCGGATGCCACAGCGATGATCGCCTTGACCCCTTCGGGCATTTGCGTCGAGCGCGGCGGCGCGCTGCCAGGGCGAGCGGCGTGACTATGGGGCGCAGCTTGTCGAGGAGGTGCAGCAGCGTGGGCCGGCGGAGCACGCTCGGCGGTGAGCGCCACCATGACCGATGTGACGCCCGGCATTGCACGAATTGCAAGCTCGGCAGCTTTGCGTACCGGCTCCCACTGGGGAACCGATCCGGCATCGACCGAAATCGAGAAGAATACCTTGCCGTCACCGGCGACGATTTCGGAAAGGGAGCCTGTCCGGTTTAGCGGTTGACCATTGGGCGCCTGAACGCCGGAAAGACATTCGAGCACCTGCTCTTTGGTCGGGACCATGGCGATGCTCCTTGTGTTCTGTGAATAACGAAGACCGGGTCCGAAGCCCGACTTATCGGTCAACGCCGCCAAGATCAAATGGTTACCTGGGCCCGCTTCACCTTCTATGGTTGACGTCGACGCCCAACCCGGCACATTTGCGCACACAAAAGAGACGGCCCAGGGCCGTCAAGCCAAGCAGGAGAAGGAAATGGCAAAGGTGGCGTTCCTCGGCCTCGGGGTGATGGGTTATCCGATGGCCGGGCATCTTAAAACCAAGGGCGGTCACGAGGTGACTGTCTATAACCGCAGCGCCGCCAAGGCCGAACAATGGGTCAAGGAATACGGCGGCAAGCGGGCCGCAACCCCCAAGGAAGCCGCCACAGGGCAGGATTTCGTAATGGCCTGCGTCGGCAACGACAATGATTTGCGTGAAGTGACGATTGGACCGAATGGCGCCTTCGCCGGCATGAGCAAGGGCGCAGTTTTCGTCGATCACACGACCGCGTCAGCGGAGGTTGCCCGCGAGCTCTATACCGCCGCCGGTAAAGCAGGATTTGCCTTCCTCGATGCACCGGTATCAGGCGGTCAGGCGGGTGCGCAGAATGGCGTTCTCACCGTAATGTGCGGGGGCGATCAGGCCGTCTACGATCGTGCGGAAAAAATTATCGCGGCCTATGCCCGCATGTGCAAATTGCTCGGGCCCGCCGGCGCCGGCCAACTGACCAAAATGGTCAACCAGATTTGCATTGCCGGACTGGTGCAAGGCCTCGCAGAAGGCGTTCATTTCGCGAAGAAAGCCGGACTTGATGTTGAAGCGGTGATCGAGACGATCTCCAAAGGGGCCGCTCAGTCCTGGCAGATGGAAAACCGCTACAAAACCATGAACGCCGGCAAATTCGATTTCGGCTTTGCGGTTGATTGGATGCGCAAGGATCTCAGCATCTGCCTTTCCGAAGCCCGCCACAACGGCGCGCATCTGCCTGTCTCGGCGCTCGTCGATCAATTCTATTCGGAAGTGCAGAAGATGGGCGGCGGCCGGTGGGATACATCGAGCCTGCTCGCGCGGTTGGAGCGGTAAGCGTTTCCAGAGCCTCCACCTTTCTTGTCCCTCCCCTAAAAAGGGGAGGGATCACCATCCGCCCTGATATTGTTCAGCGATAACTAATGAATTTCCTTCGTGCATTGCTCCAGTACGGCGTTAGTCAGCTGGATTGTTCTCGTCGTGGTGATTGAGACTTTGTAGATCGCGCAGTCTCGATCATCGCTATCGACAAGCTTCACATCGTAAGAGCCGGCGGCGATATCGACGATGGTCCATTCTTCGCCGGGTGCAATGCCTTCAGGCTTTTGCGTCCCCAGACGATCGGGGCCCCACTTGCCGCCCTTAATCGAAGCAAGTTGCACACGATTGATTGCCTTGCTCGAGCCGTTGACAATTGCCAGTTCCGCAGTTTGGCCTGCTCCCACGGCGCAGCCTGACATCAAAGCCAAAACAAATATCCGCCGCACTATTCTGAAATTCGACATTCTGACGCCCGCTCGATGCAATTTGTTTTATTCGGCACGTTCAAGCGCTCGCGCTTGGGCGCGCGGATATTTGCTGATGCCAGCGCCGCAGATGGATTAAGCCTTCAGGCACCGTCAACTTTGCCGGCTTCATGAAGTCGATCGATACCAAGCCGGTGATGTCAGCCACCGTGAAATGATCTCCGGCAATAAACAGGCGATCTTTCAGTTCGCGATCGAGCCATTCAAGAAATGCCATCACGCGCGGCTTGTTTGCTTCGCCCCATTCGGGCACCTGATCTTCGCTTTCCTTCATTGCAGGATGCAAATGCCGGAACACGGCCGAGACCGCATTATAGAGCCCCAGTTCGACGCGCCGGTTCCACATCTCGACCAGACCCGCCTCCTTGGCGCCACGGCCGAATAGCAGCGGCTCCGGCCTCAATGCTTCGAAATAGCGGCATATCGCAATCGACTCGGTCAGAATCGTGCCGTCATCAAGCACCAGCACGGGAACGCGCTGCAATGGATTGAGATTGGTGAAGTTTGGCGACTTATGCTCCCGCGCACCGAGATCAACGGGCTCAAGCGGAACACTGATACCTTTCTCCGCGAGGAAAATTCGCACCCGCCGTGGGTTAGGCGACCGGCCCCCATCATAGAGTTTCATCGTACCGTCTCTCCCGATTTCCCTGATGCATATGCTTGCATTTTTATACGAGCAAGATCGATACGAACTGAAATCCCATCAATCTCTGGCAGGAACGTCAAATCCACCGCACTAGCGCGAATGACTGGCGCGCCAAGCTGACGGCTGTTCGAATGAAGAGGCCCAGAGTCCGCGACGCGCAGCGCGTGCCTGGCGCTCTTCCAATTCGTAAGCGCCGTAAGCAACCGCGTTGCCGCCCATGACCATTGCGGAACCGATATCGAAACCGCTCACGGCGCATGTGGCGACCGTCCTGCCATAGCGGTCCTGTTCGCGTGGCCGGCATACCACTTCACGACCTGCAAGCATTGTCCGCAGGACATTGGTGGCTTCTACTCCACACGCCCATGGACGTCCGCCTCGATGACAGGATTGGCGAAGCTCCGGCGCATCAATTCCATAGAGCCTGATTTCGACCCCAGCGACCACGATGCTATCGCCGTCGACAACATGAGCCGGGCCTATGATTTTCGGACCGATCCGATCATGGACCCAACTGGCGGCGGCAAGCCCCAGGAGACAAACTGCCCCAAACAGCGCCATTTGACCGCGTCTGCTGATCGTCGCGATCACATTCAGCCCCATCCAAAGACCCCGCTCCGACCCCGAGCACGACCGGTGGACCTCTCATAGACCATATGAATAGCAGTCTTTAGCCAAGCCTTAAGGTTGATAAATGACTTTTTGCCGAGTTTCTCACGACATGATTAGTCGGAAAGAAAACAGTTCTCGATTTTATTAGGCTCCACATTAAAACTTCGAGTGGGCTAGACCCCCTCGCTCCTGCGCTTTGTATCGGACAACACTCAATGACCGCCCTGATAAGCAAGGAGCTTGGTACGTCCTCGCACACCAATAAAGTCCGAGTGAAGCCTCGCCGCGCAACTATCAAGCGCTTACGCGAAGCGCGCGATCATTTGATCTCTCCGCCCATAAGGCGGCCGGCATTCGAGTTCGAACTGCTTCGCCAATTCGCTCAAAACCGGATTTCCGCGTCTGCCGCGATCCTGTTGCTCGCGCTGGCAATCGGCCTTCTCTCCGGACTATGGACAGGGCCACTTACCGCAAGCGCGTGGACCGTCGTTGTCGTATTTGTTCATCTGATCATCATCAGCTATTGCAGAAAATTTATCGGCGAATCTCAAAAAACCGTTGATGTGCGGGCTTGGCGACTGCGCTTTATCGCGCTTGATCTTTGCTTCGGCATTGCGTGGATGTGGAATATCATTCCGCTTGCCAAAAACGACGCTGATTCCTGGCCATTCATGCAGTTCGTTATGCTTCTGGTGGTCGGGGTTTCGAGCATGCTCGCCTCGAGCCTGCCCCCGGCGATGATGGCCGCCACGCTTCCGGTGACCACGGCCGTTGCAGTCGACTTGGCGCTCAGAGGTGAAGCGCACAGTTACACGCTTGCCGCGATGGCCGTAACCGCCCAGGGTTATTTTACTCTGCTTGCCTATCGTCTGTATTCAAACACGCTCATCACGCTCGAGGCACGCGCCGAAAAAGATGCTTTGATCGGCGAGCTTGAACAAGCCAAAGCAAAATCCGACGAAGCAAGACGGCATGCCGAAGCAGCGAGTCTATCCAAATCGCGGTTTCTAGCTCAAATGAGCCATGAGCTGCGTACACCGCTCAATGCGATACTTGGCTTTTCTGAAGTGATGAAAAGTGAAGTGTTGGGAACTCATACAGTTCCAACCTACAGAGAATATGCCGTCGATATTCATAATTCCGGCGTACATCTCCTCAATCTGATCAATGAAATTCTCGATCTTTCTCGCATCGAGGCCGGGCACTACGAACTTCATGAGGAGCGCGTTTCGCTTGCTCAGATCGCCGAAGATTGCAATCGGTTGCTGAAACTACGAGCCCAAACTCGGGGCATAACCGTGCATGAATTTTTCGACGGAAAATTGCCACAGCTTTGGGCCGACAAACGCGCGCTTCGCCAGATATGTCTGAACTTATTGTCGAATGCGATCAAGTTTACGCCGCAAGGCGGTGAGATTTGGCTCAAGGTCGGCACGACTACTTCTGGCGGCCAATATATGTCGGTGCTCGATACGGGGCCCGGCATTCCCGAGGAAGAAATCCCGATTGTCCTTTCCTTGTTTGGCCAGGGAAGCAACGCAATCAAATCAGCAGAGCAAGGCACAGGACTGGGCCTGCCAATCGCGCAGAACCTGGTTGACTTGCACGACGGCACGTTCACGCTTAGATCCAAAGTACGTGAAGGGACCGAGGTTACAGTCACCTTCCCGCCGCAGCGGGTTATGTCTGCCCCCGGGCCGCTCCAGGAAGCCGCGCCATCTATTGTCCCGATACCAGTCGAAGTGCTTTCACATAATCCGGCAAGCTTTTGAAACCTGAACGAACCGCTTTAAACCTGCGCCATCGTTTTAGGGGTCAAGGATATTTCGTTCGATCAGGGCGATTATGATCAAGATCGATACGCCCTGCATTCAAGTGTGCTCCATCGATCCGCTGCTCGGCATTTGCCAGGGCTGCGGCCGCGATCTCCAAGAAATCGCGCGGTGGAGAGATATGACAGACATCGAGCG
>DATAIA010000708.1:0-5765 GCA_036262895.1 Xanthobacteraceae bacterium | reverse complement strand
CAATTTCCTTCGGCATTGTCGCCGAGAAAAACAGATTCTGACGAACGGACGGAAGAGCTTTCACAATGCGTCGAATTGGCAGAATGAAACCCATATCAAGCATATGATCGGCTTCATCAAGGACCAGAACTTCGACTTGATCGAGCCGCAACGTGCGCTGCTCCATATGGTCGATCAAACGACCCGGCGTTGCCACGAGAATGTCGACGCCGCGTTCAATCGCGCGGATTTGCGGGCGGATCGACACGCCGCCGAATACGGCGGTCGAGCTCAATCCGAGCCGACGCCCATAAGTGCGAAAGCTTTCGAATATCTGGCTCGCGAGTTCGCGCGTCGGGCTCAAGATGAGAGCACGACAGGCGCGGCGGTCGGCCCGACCCCGATTGTCCGCAAGGCGATGCAGAATAGGTAGTGCAAACGCCGCGGTCTTGCCTGTGCCGGTCTGCGCAATGCCAAGCAGATCGTGGCCCTCAAGGACCTGAGGAATGGCCTGCGCCTGGATCGGGGTGGGTGTCGTGTAACCTTCGCCTGCGAGCGTCTGAAGAATGGGTTGCGCGAGGCCGAAGTCAGAAAATTGGGTCAAGTGAGTGTCTTCCAAATGAATCGCACCGCGCTTGCGGCACTGCGGCCGGAAGCGCTTATGCGGGGGTTGCAAAGGACGCCCCGCGTGCTCTGGGCTGTTCCGTGGAAATTCGGGGTACCGGCACTCGACCAACCCACTCGATTATCGAAGTGGTGGGATCGTTCACGCAGCCAAGTACAAAGGTCGCCTGTGCGACGCAGCATGGATGCGTGCTTTGCCTGAGAATGTCAAGCAAAACACCGAGCATTCAAATATGTCTGGGTTAACTAATCGGGCCGGCAATGCGCCGCTGTGAAGGAATAGATGCGTTCATTCCCAAGCAAATGAGCGGTAAACGCCAATGAATCAAACAAATTGGCGAAAGCGGCGTCACGTATGTTTAAGCCGCCTGCATAAGCTCCAAATGCAGGCATGACTAAACGGTTAACGTTTCCAGCAAAGCAACGGCGCCTGATGCCGCGACCACGGCTGACAATGCGGGCGACCGGGTGCAGATGGCCTGCGATTTCGCCAAGTACACCTTCAGAAGCAACCGCGTTTTCAGATGAAGGTTCGTGCCGGAATATCAAGCGCCCGATCGCCAGAAATGCGGCAAACGTTCCGCCAACGCCCTTGACCGGATGCGGATCATGATTGCCGGTCACCCAGATCCATTCGCGCCCGCGCTGCAAATCCAGCAAGCTCCGCCGATCCGCAGAGGCAAGACGATCGGGACCGTCGATGTCATGAAAACTATCGCCCAGCGCAATCACAAGCCGCGGCGCGTAATGAGCAATCAGACGCCGAACTCCAGCGAGTGTCGCAGCACTATCATAAGGGGGCAGCAGCGTCCCGCGCCTGGCATAGCTCGATCCTTTTTCCAGGTGCAGATCGGCAAGCACAAGCAAGTGCTGATCGGGCCAATAGAGCGCACCGGCAGCATCAAGCACCAGATCGACGTCGGCGATCATCGCTGTTCCCCGAGATCGCATCTCCGGTCGCCTCCTTCACAAGCGCTTCGGCTGCTTCAGCAAGCAGCACGTCGGTTGCTTCACCGGCAACCGGTTCGCGCCCGATCTCAAGCATCACCGGTACCGCAAGTGGAGAGACCTGGTCGAGAGCTTTGTGAATAATCCGGCCACGGACACGCGAAAGCATGGCACTTAGCCGGCGAATATCGAGCAATCCGGTGGCAGCATCAGCCCGTGCGGCGCGCAGCAGCATGTGATCGGGTTGATGGCGGCGCAGCACGTCGTAAATAAGATCGGTCGAGATCGTGAGTTGCCGGCGAGATTTTTCCTGACCGGGGAACCGCCGTTCAATTAATCCGGCAATAATGGCGCATGTGCGGAACGAGCGCTTCATCAGTGTGGATTCAGCAAGCCAGGCTTCTAAATCGTCACCGAGCATGTCTGGATCGAATAGAGCGTCGAGAGAGAACTCGCCGCGTTCGATGCGAAAGCCGATATCCGCAAGCCCCCACACCGCAACTGCATACTCGTTTGCGACAAATCCCAACGGGCGCATGCGCGCGCGCTCCAGGCGGCGCGTCAACAGCATTCCAAGTGTTTGATGCGCAAGCCGCCCTTCGAAGGGATAACAAACGAGATAATATTTAGCGGCGCGTGGAAAGGTTTCAACCAGAAGCGATCGGCGGTCGGGTATGACCGAGCGTAGTTGCTGAATTTCAAGCCATTCCCGTACTTGATCCGGCAGTTGAGTCCAAGCAGACGGATCGGCAAGCAATCCGCGCACGCGTTCGGCGAGATAGGTTGAAAGCGGAAATTTCCCGCCGGCATAAGACGGCACCTTCGGATCGGTGGCGCTGGTGCGCGAGACATAGACCTCTTCTTCAACCAACGCTTCGTAGCGAAGAATTTCGCCGGAAAAGACGAAGGTATCGCCTGGGACGAGGCCTTCAATAAACGCTTCCTCGATTTCGCCGAGCACACGACCACCGCGCGCGATCGGTCCGGAATAGCCGTGGCGGGATTGCCGAGCGCGAACGAGACGCACTTTGAGCATGTCGGCTTCGACAATCGTCCCGACATTGAGCCGATATTGCTGGGCAATGCGCGGATTGCTGACGCGCCAGCGCCCGTCCTTGCCTTGCCGGATTTTGGCAAAGCGCTCGTAACCGCGCAGCGCATAGCCCCCGCTTGCCACGAAGTCGACGGCGGCATCGAAATCGCCGCGCTCCAAGCCCCTATAGGGCATCGCCGCGGTGACTTCCGCATAAAGCGCATCGGCATCGAACGGCTCGCCGCAAGCACATCCAAGAATATGTTGCGCGAGTACATCAAGTGCACCGGTCCGCACTGGCGGCGTATCCTGCGCACCCTCGGCAACGGCATCGAGTGCCGCCGAACATTCCAGCACTTCGAAGCGATTGGCTGGCACCAGCACGGCGCGCGATGGTTCATCGAGCCGATGATTGGCGCGCCCGATCCGCTGCAGCAATCGCGACGAACCCTTGGGGGCCCCGACATTGATCACAAGGTCGACGTCGCCCCAATCAACGCCGAGATCGAGCGAGGACGTGCAGACCACCGCGCGCAGCCGGCCAAGCGCCATGGCCTGCTCGACTTTTCGACGCTGTGCCACATCGAGCGAGCCATGATGAAGCGCGATTGCAAGAGCATCCTCGTTGATACGCCATAGATTGTGAAACAACATTTCCGCCTGACTTCGCGTGTTGACGAAGACCAGCGTGGTTTTATGACGCGAGATGAGATCGTAAATCTCTCCAAGTGCGTGATGAGCCGTGTGTCCGGCCCAGGGGAGCTTTTCCCGGGTGTCGAGCATCGTGACATGCGGCTCGGCTCCGCCCTTGGCAACAACGAGATCGGCGAGAGAATCTTGGCCGGCTTTTTGGGGAACGAGGAAGCGGCGCAACTCATCAGGTTCGGCAACGGTTGCCGAAAGACCGATTGTGGTGAGCTGCGGCGCGATGCAAAAGAGCCGTGCAAGCCCAAGTGCGAGGAGATCGCCGCGCTTCGATGAAACCAGGGCATGCAACTCATCGAGCACAACGCGACGAAGTGAACCAAACAATAGCGGGGCGTCGGCAGACGCCAGCAACAGCGCAACTTGTTCCGGCGTCGTCAGCAAAATATCGGGAGGGTCGCCGCGTTGACGTTTGCGCTTGGAAAACGGCGTGTCGCCGGTACGCGTTTCAATCCGAATCGGCAGGCCCATTTCCGCAACGGGCAATTCGAGGTTGCGCGCGACATCGACCGCAAGCGCCTTGAGCGGCGAGACATAAAGCGTGTGCAGCCTGCCTGTTCGCAGCAAAGTGGAACGAGGCTCGATTCTTCCCGAAAGCTCGACAAGGGTCGGTAAAAAGCCAGCCAGCGTTTTGCCGGCACCCGTCGGCGCGATCAGCAGCGTCGACTGTCCTACTTTAGCCTTGGATAAGAGCTCTAACTGGTGAGCACGCGGCATCCAGCTGCGGCTGGCGAACCAGCGACAAAACGTCCCGGGCAATTCTTTGCCCAATTCTGACGCGGCGGTGGACACGTAAAGAGCTCTGGTGCGAATGCGAATAGCCTACCAAATGCTGGGTATTCTCATGAAATCTAACGCAAAAATGCGCGGATCGCTCGCTAGCACCCCACCTTCTTTGTCAAAAATGCCCCCTTTCCAGGGCACTAAACCCCTTGGTATGCCCCCGCAGACTGTCTGCCCGTGTTCCTAGCGCGTTGCTAGACGGACGAATGATTCGAAATTCAAACAAGGTAGGGGAGAGCTATGGCTCACATCGGAAGTTGCTTTTGTGGTGCGGTTACATTGGAAGTCACCGGAGAACCCGCAGCAATGGGCTATTGCCATTGCAATTCATGCCGCTCGTGGGCTGCCGCGCCTGTGAACGCCTTCAGCCTTTGGCCGGCGGACGCTGTGCGCGTTACATCAGGCGCTGAGAACATTGCGACGTTCCAGAAGACTCCGTTCAGCCACCGCCAATACTGCAAGAAGTGCGGCGGACACCTGATGAACAATCACCCGCCGATCGGTCTGGTCGACGTGTACGCTGCTACAATTCCGAGCCTCAAGTTCACCCCGGCCGTTCACGTCAATTACTCTCAAAGCGTGTTGCGCATGAAAGACGGCCTGCCGAAGCTGAAGGACTTCCCCAAGGAGCTCGGCGGGTCTGGAGAGGCCGTTCCGGAATAATAATCAGCGATATGCTGCAACAACGATAAGGCCCGGCACAGGGCTGCCACTTTCTTTTCGAGTTGAGGCGGGATTGATGGTGCACACCATCAGTCCCGCTTTTTTTAGGGCATCGCGCACGTAATCCGCTGCATGCGCATAGCGAAGCTTTTCGCCGAGAAAAACGCCCGGTCCGGAATGCGTTTCCAGCGTAAATGCAAACAGGCCTGATGGCGAAAGCACGCACGCAATCGATTGGCAGATCTGCGTGAGATCACCGAAGTAGACGAATACGTCAGCGGCAATCACAAGATCGTATCGCCTGTCGCTTCGCGCTTCCTCATCGAGAAAACTGACGAGATCGCCGGTTTCCAGGCGATCGTACAAGGATTTTGCTTGCGCCTGCGCGATCATGCCCGGCGAAAGGTCGACCCCGGTCATTTGCTTTGCCATCTGGCGGAATACAGCGCCGGCAAGACCGGTTCCGCAACCAAGATCAAGCATCGATTCGAAAAATGCCGGCGCGGCCTTGCCGCGCGCCAAATCCGTGACCGCCGCTACCAGCAATTCCGGCCCGCGATAGTCGAGGCGCTCAATGAGTGCCTCATCGAAACGGGGCGCATATTGATCAAACAAGGTACGGATATGAACTGACCAGATCTGTTCGTTGCCGGCGGCAACACCGAGACGAATCAGTCGCAACGCGGCGCCTAGCCGGTCGTCGCGATCATTCGCCAGGACCGCAGCAAATGCCTCGATGGCTCCATCGCAATCGCCCGTTCGTTCACGAATCTCGCCCAACGCAAACCAGGCCGAGACAAATTTTGGCGCCTGTTCGATGGCCTGCAGCAGAAGCTCCGCAGCAGCTTCCAAATCCCCCCGCTGCTCCAGCGCGCGGGCATGGTCATACCGGCGATCGGCAATGAGATCGCCCGACGAAAGGAATAGCGGCGCAGCAACCATCGCATAAACCCCTGGTATGGCGGCTTTTGCAGCATACATAACCCGATAATCATGCGCGCTGAAGAGCTCCTGACGTCCCGGCATTCAG
>DATAIA010000707.1:0-2551 GCA_036262895.1 Xanthobacteraceae bacterium | reverse complement strand
CGTTATGGGCTCGATCCACGTCGTGGCATACTTCTTCCAAAATCGAGCGAAGCAGTGCTGTTGTCTCCGAAGTGAACATGGCGCGCCCCCTTCTACTGAGCCTTCGACCTTGTTTCTTGTTTGTCGTTGCGGCTTTCACATTTGTTATTGGCCTTGCCGTTTTTTCCCAAAATCATCGAAGCGGCGCTATTGATCTAAGGGTCATGAAATCGTCAGCGGCATTGACCGACAAAATGAGAATGTAATTGCAGATGCGAAGGGGACTGGTCGCGCCGTGGCATGCCAACGTCTCGTCCTTTGTACGCGTCTCGTCGGCGGGGTGCGCCAGTTATTTGGGTCCAGCCGGGCTCGTGCGCTGCGGAAGAGCGCACTGCTAGTCGATCACCTCATGGACATTGTTCGGGCAGGCCCGCTTTGCGAAAGCCATCAATCATCAGCGTCGCATTTATCGATAGCTGGCCCCGAGCGATCCGCGCCGATCGACACCCGTGTCCGAATTTGTCACAGGCGCGCCAGGCGGCGTGCTCTAAAATCGCATGATTTAGATCAAGGCAGTTGCTGTTCCGGAGCAAGAAACTCACGCGTTGGGGCAGACATTTTGAAACAATCCTGGGAGGAGAATGCCATGCACAGGTACGCATTAGCCTTGCTCATCCTTGCTTTTCCGTTTTCTGCATTTGCGGCCGAACTGCCAAAGGAGGGAAGCTACGACTACACCTCCTGCTGGTCCGGCGTCAGCAACACCATCACATTCTCCAAGACCGACACCGCATCAAGTTATGAAATGACCGGCACCACCCGCAGCAATCCACCGGAAGGCATGTTTGACAAGAACACTTTCAGATGCGTGGGCATGAACGCCTCGCTCGACGGAAAATTTACGGGGTCTACCGTATGCGAGTCGATCGATGTGGATGGCGACAAACGCCTCTCGTATTTTTTACTCGCGAAAGATGGAAGTCTCACCCGGGAAAATATTTCGGGCACCGGGAAATACGAGGGTATGACGCAAGTCGGCGTGACCCATCCTCTTGGTCCGTTTCCGGTTATCAAGGCTGGTACGTTTCAGGACTGCAATCGTCAGACCGGCACGTATAAGCTGAAGTAGAACCCGGCAATCAGCCGTCTCGGCCCGCGGTCGCGATCAGGCTCGCGCAGGATCGTGCCTGAGCCGATGAGCCAACGTTGAGTGGCGGCTCCTCGGTTCGGCATCGGACAAGCAGGTCATCGTCGGGCGATTGTTGGCCGCAGCGGTGATCTCGACAATAGATCAGGATAAATGCGGACACGTCAGGAACGGCGAATGCCCGACCGACTCTAAGCTCCGGGTGGCCGGCTTGCAGCGCGCTCTCGTTCGATGCGTTCCGTAACGTCGCGTGCCACGGCGACCGAGCAAAGCGCTTCGTTTCCAGCGTCTTCTTCGACAATCGCAAAAGTCATCTCAACATAGAGTCTGCGCCCGCTTTTGTGCAACGCCCGCGTCAGCGTTGGCCGTCCTTGAAGTTTTAATGCACCCTTTGTCATTGCTGCGTCGAAGCCGCGCCAGTGAGCGGCCCGGAGATGCTCGGGAATAATCAAGTCCAGGTTTTGTCCGAGCGCTTCTTCTTTGGAAAAGCCGAATAGCGAGATGCAGGCGGCATTCCAGCGAATGATCGTGCCGGCGCGATCTGCGCAGATGAGTGCATCAGCGGCTTGGTCAAGAACCTGCTCGGCTAATCCTGTCGCCGTTTTCAAGAATGCTGCCTTCGCCCAAAGCCAGTGGTTCGGTATTCGATGCCGGTACAGGCCCGTACGTGGGACACAATTGTTACGCGAGGGCGCGAACTTGATCTATGTCAACCTGAGGAGGTCGGAAACGCGGGTACCGTCATCAAATGTCGAACCGGGGTTCGGACTGCTGGGGGCGCGCGGCCTCAATCTGCATTCCTGTCCGCCCCTGATCCAAGCACATGATGTGAGGAGACTTGGCAATGGGTCGATGGATCAAGGAAAAGCTTCAAGAGTGGCTGATTCTTGTCGTCGGCCTTGCGGCAATCCCAGTCTTGATCGGCATCGGGACACTGTTTCAATCGAGGTCGGAACCGCCTGTGTCGGTTGCGGCTGCATCTGCCACGCCGGATGCTCCGCCCAAACCGACGGCCGCGACAGCCGCGCCAGCCGCCAAACAGGCGGCCATCGCACCATCAAGTGCCAAACAGGGCATGGAAGGAAATAACGGGGCTGACAGCAAGCAACCCTCCGACAACAAGGCCACGGCCGATGCTGCTCCTGCACCGCAGACGGCTCAGGCGGGCGCGCCCGCGGCTGCTGCAGCCTCACCACCGCCCGCTCAGGCACCTCAGCTGGTTCAGACGGCTCAGACGCCGCCGGCTGCACCCATGACGCACGATCACGCGCCAGCCGCGCCCACCACTGGACAGTCAACGGCCGGAGGTGCTGTTCAACCGGCGACGACTGGCAACGCCGCGGGCCGCCAGGTCTTCCAGAAGTGCCGGGCTTGCCATTCGCTTGATGCCGGCAAGAATGGCGTCGGGCCATCGCTCGCCAATGT
>DATAIA010000706.1:0-10993 GCA_036262895.1 Xanthobacteraceae bacterium | reverse complement strand
CTGGAAAATGGGCGTCAATGGGCGCGATGCCGGGCAGATCGACGGGGATAATACCGGAACCATCGATCCTTTCGGGATGTTTCGGGAGCTGGGCGGGCGTACAAGCTCGCGTCCACAAAAAGAAGAGGCGGCCCCCGAAACGCGTCCCGTTCGAAACGCCGAACGCAAGGCATTCGACACGATGGGGCTGGAAATCGACGCAACCGCGGTCGATATCAAGGCGCGGTTCAAGGCGCTGGTTAAGCAGCATCACCCCGATGCAAATGGCGGCGACCGCTCTTACGAAGATCGGCTGCGTGAAATCATCCAGGCTTACAACTATCTGAAATCTGTGGGCTTTTGTTAATGACCGGATGGGACTCGCGCCGTGAGGCGTTTCTGCTAAGTTTCCGCACTTTTTGAATCAAGCGGGCTTCGGTATTCCGGAGCCACGGAGGGCCAATGAGTATCGCGACCCAGGATATCGTCGGGCTGCCGGACATGAAAGTGTCGATCCGCCAGGTATTCGGCATCGACAGCGACATGGAGGTTCCGGCCTATTCGGAGCCCGACGAGCATGTGCCTGATGTCGACCCCGATTATCTGTTTGATCGCGCGACGACACTCGCGATCCTTGCGGGGTTTGCGAGAAACCGCCGCGTCATTGTGACGGGCTATCACGGAACAGGAAAGTCGACCCACATCGAACAGGTCGCCGCGCGCCTGAACTGGCCGTGCGTGCGCGTCAATCTCGACAGTCACGTCAGCCGTATCGATCTGATCGGTAAGGATGCGATTGTCATCCGCGACGGCATGCAGGTGACGGAATTCCGCGACGGCATTCTGCCCTGGGCGCTTCAGCACAATGTCGCGCTGGTGTTTGACGAATATGATGCCGGCCGTCCCGACGTGATGTTCGTGATCCAGCGCGTGCTCGAAACTTCGGGCCGCCTCACGCTTCTCGATCAGAATAAAGTGGTGCGGCCGCATCCCGCGTTTCGTTTGTTTGCAACCGCCAACACGGTCGGTCTTGGGGACACAACGGGGCTTTATCACGGCACCCAGCAGATCAACCAGGGACAAATGGACCGCTGGTCGATTGTCACGACGTTGAATTATCTGCCGCACGATAACGAAGTTGAAATCGTGCTCGCCAAAGCGCCGCATTACCGCACGGCGGAAGGACGCGACATCGTCAACAAGATGGTTCGCGTGGCCGATCTCACCCGTAATGCCTTCATCAACGGCGATATCTCAACCGTGATGAGCCCGCGCACCGTGATTACCTGGGCGGAGAACGCCGATATTTTCCGGGATATCGGTTTTGCGTTCCGCGTCACGTTCTTGAACAAGTGCGACGAGCTTGAGCGTTCGATTGTGGCTGAGTTCTACCAGCGCTGCTTTGGTGTCGAGCTTCCGGAATCCGCCGTCAACGTCGCGCTGACCTAGAGCATGATCCGGAAAAAGCCTGCACCCGCGTAGGCGGGTGTGGGCACCGGTTTTCCGAAAAGGATCATGCTCAAATAAAAGGATAGAGCGTGATGATGATCGAACCTTTATCCATCGCGCTTTAGGCACCATGTCGTCCAATTCGAAGCCTAAGAATTCTCCCAAGGAAGCGCCGACTGAACCGTTCAAACGTTCGGTTGCGGCATGCCTCAAGGCGATCGCGCGCCATCCTGAATTGGAGGTCGGTTACGCGGCGGAGCGTCCGGGCCTTGCGGGCTTGAAAGCGCGGCTTCCCGAACCGCCGCGCAAGCTTAATCCCGCCGAAGCAGCCATTGTGCGCGGACACGCGGATTCGATGGCATTGCGCCTTGCCTGTCATGATGCGGTGATGCATCGCAAGATGATGCCGGCGGGGCAGCAGGCGCGTGCGGTGTTTGAAGCAGTTGAGCAGGCCCGCGTCGAGGCGATTGGGGCGCGGCGCATGGAAGGCGTTGCGCGCAATCTGTCCGCCATGCTGGAAGATCGGTTCCATCGCGGCAAATTCGATGAAGTGACCGATCGGGCCGACGCGCCGCTGGAGGAAGCGGTGGCGATGATTGTGCGCGAACGCCTGACCGGGCTTGCGCCGCCGCCCGCCGCCAAAAAGCTCGTTGATTTGTGGCGGCCCTGGATTGAAGACCGTGCAAGCCGGGATCTCGATCGGCTTGGCAAGCTGGTTGAAGACCAGCATCAGTTTGGCGATGTGATCCGCGATCTTCTGGACTCGCTGGAGATGGGCGAGGAGCGCAGCGGCGACGCCGAAGAAGACGGCGAAGAAAATAAAGATCAGGAAAGTAGCCCAGACGAAGCCGGCGAAGAGGGACAGGCCAAGGACTCCCAGGATGCTCAGTCCTCTCTGCTCGAACAGGCTGAAATGTCGGCTGAGGAGCTGCCCGAGGGGGCGACTGAGGCTGTCGATGCGCCGTCCGCGGACATGCCGGACGATTCCGACATGGGCGAAGGCGAAACGGCAAGCGAGCCATGGCGGCCCCGCCATCACGGCGCCAACGAGCCGCGCGGGCCGGACTATCGGCCGTTCGTCAGTAAGTTCGACGAAGAAATCGCGGCCGAGGATTTGTGTGAGGCGGACGAGCTTGAACGTCTGCGCAGCTATCTCGATAAGCAGCTCTCCAATCTGCAAGGCGTGGTGTCGCGGCTCGCCAATCGACTGCAGCGCCGGTTGATGGCGCAACAGAGCCGCGCCTGGGATTTCGATCTTGAGGAGGGCGTGCTCGATCCTGCACGCTTGTCGCGCATTGTGATCGATCCGATGCATCCGCTCTCGTTCAAGCGAGAGAAGGACACCAACTTCCGCGACACCGTGGTGACGCTGCTGCTCGACAATTCAGGTTCGATGCGCGGCCGCCCGATTACGGTTGCCGCTACCTGTGCCGATATTCTGGCGCGCACGCTTGAGCGTTGCGGCGTGAAAGTCGAAATTCTCGGGTTTACGACGCGGGCCTGGAAGGGCGGACAGTCGCGCGAAGCCTGGCTTGGTGCCGGCAAGCCGCCTAATCCCGGCCGGCTCAACGATCTGCGCCACATCATTTACAAATCAGCCGATGCCCCGTGGCGCCGCGCGCGTAAGAATCTCGGTTTGATGATGCGCGAAGGCCTGCTCAAAGAGAATATCGATGGCGAGGCGCTTGATTGGGCGCATCAGCGTCTGATGGCGCGGCCGGAAAGCCGCAAGATCCTGATGATGATTTCCGATGGCGCGCCGGTGGACGATTCAACACTCTCGGTCAATCCGGGCAATTACCTGGAACGGCATTTGCGCTGGGTCATCGAAGAAATCGAGACGCGCAGTTCTGTGGAGTTGATTGCGATCGGCATCGGACACGATGTTACGCGCTATTACCGGCGTGCCGTGACCATCGTCGATGCGGAAGAGCTCGGCGGCGCGATGACCGAAAAGCTTGCAGAGCTCTTTGATGAAAATCCCGGCGTGGATCCGCGCGCAAAGACCGGCCGCAGGCGCGTGGCGTAACGCAGCGCTGCGAATTCAATGCGAATTCAAAATGATGCCGCAAGGTTAAGTCGCAATCCGCGCCAGCACTGCGCGCATCGTGGTGGAGGGGCCGGGCAGTGAAACCAAGCAGCAATGTTCTGGAGGCGATCGGCAATACGCCGCTTGTGGAATTGCGGCGCGTCGTACCGCCGGGATGCGCGCGAATTTTTGTGAAAGTGGAAGGGCACAATCCGACCGGCAGCATGAAAGATCGCATGGCGCAGTCGATGATTGCGCGGGCCGAAAACGATGGCCGGTTAAAACCCGGAGACACAGTCGTTGAATATACGGGCGGCAGCACGGGAGCATCACTGGCGCTGGTTTGTGCTGCGAAAGGCTATCGTCTGCGCATTGTGAGTTCGAACGCGTTCAGCGAGGAGAAGCTCGCGCAAATGGCCGCTTTCGGTGCTGAACTGACGCTCATTCCCAGCGAAGGGAATTTGATCACCAAACAACTCATTTCCGACATGATCGCGGTTGCCAAGGAGATCAGTCAGGAGCCTCGCACCTATTGGACCGACCAACTCAACAACACCGACAGCATCGCCGGCTATTATCCAATGGGCGAGGAAATCTGGCAGCAAACAAACGGGAAGGTCGATGCATTCGTTCAGTCGATCGGAACCAGCGCGTCCTTGCGCGGCGTTGCAACCATATTAAGGCGAAACAATCAAGCGGTTGAAATCATCGCCGTGGAGCCGGGGGAGTCGCCCGTGCTATCCGGCGGCGAGCGCGGCGCTCACAAAATCGAAGGGATCGGCATTGGCTATACCCCGCCGATGTGGGACCCGGATTTGGTCAGCGAGATTATTCCGGTTCCCACGGTTGAGGCGGAAGCCATGGCTCGCCGCCTGGCGCGCGAAGAGGGGCTTTTTGCAGGAACTTCGTCAGGGGGGAATGTCGTCGCCGCAATTCGTGCCGGACAGAGGCTAGGAGCCGGTGCGAGTGTTGCGACCCTGCTCGTGGATTCGGGCCTTAAATATATCAGCACCGATGTCTACCGGCGGCGGGAAGAGCTTTGAGGCAAGTTGCTAAAAAGCGGTTGCCCGGAGGTCATGCTTAAACACAAGGATTCAAACAAAAACTAAAGTGCGGTCGCGATCAACGCGACCGACACGTAAGGCATCAGGATTTTTGAGGAGCCGTTTGGAGCGTCAGCTTGCTTGAGCAAGCTTCTTGACGATCTGGCGTTTGAGGTCGAGCACCTTCGGCGCCAATTCCTCGTCCTTCGACTTCATCAGGAAGGCATCGAGCCCGCCGCGATGGTCGACCGACTTGAGCGCATTCGCGGACACACGCAGCCGCACCGAGCGACCGAGCGTGTCGGAGATCATCGTCACATTGCACAGATTGGGCAGGAACCGCCGCTTCGTCTTGCGGTTGGAGTGGCTCACCTTGTGCCCAGTGAGTGCCGATTTACCAGTCAGGTCGCAACGCCGCGACATGTTAAAACCTCGCATTCGTCCATCCGCGGCATTGGCCGGCGGATTTAACTAAACATCATCGTCATTCGCAAAGGTCGCGGACGTATAAGTACTGGGGCCCGCGCCGTCAAGCTAACCCCGCACAATCTGGGCCGGATCATACAAACGGCGCATTCACAGCCGATGAGGCAAGCCTCGCATGGCCGGGTCTTATCCCCTATATAGGGCAAGCCGCAGAATCAGGCATACCCCGCCGGCAGATTAGGTTAACGAAAGATCGAAATCGTGGTGCCAAACCGCTTTTCCGCCCGGTGCTCGACTGCAGGGCTACCGTATTTGAGGAAATTGCATCGAACGCTGCCTTTCTTTTCCCTCCCCCTTGGGGGGAGGGTCGGCGCCGAACATAGTGAGGCGACGGGGTGGGGGTGTTCTTGAAGGGCACCCCACCCGGCTCGCTCCGCTCGCCACCCTCCCCGCAAGGCGGGGAGGGATCACGTCGCGGCTGTCTCGAACTATCGTGCAATCCGAAAGCGATTGCTTGGCGTTTGACCGTGAGGGGCTGGGTTGTATCGAGCTTGATCGGTTTGGGACTGATAGGGGCTATCGCGGCCGCTGACGGGGCCCTCGCGCAAGGGAAGTTCGAGGCGCAGTACGTGGCGAGCGTTGCCGGCATTCCGGTCGGCAGGGGCGCTTGGGGCATCGAAATCGGTGACGATCAATATGCGACCGCCGCAAGCGGCCGTGTGACCGGAGTATTGCGCGCCGTGACGAGCGGCGAGGGGCAGGTCGGGGTTCGCGGCGGCATCAGCAAGGGGGTGCTGGCTCCTTCGACCTATGCCGTGACAGTCAGTTCCGGCGGCAAGACTGACGAAGTTCAGATGGTGCTTGCTTCGGGAACCGTAAAAGATCTTGTCGCCGAGCCGCCATTCCAGCCCAGTCCCGATCGTATCCCGCTGACCGATGCGCATCGTAAGGGCGTGCTCGACCCAATGAGCGCGGGAATCATTCCGGTTGCGGGGACGGGCGACGTGCTTGCGCCTGAGGCCTGCAACCGAACGCTTGCCATTTTCGATGGGCGGCAGCGTTTTGATCTGACGCTTTCGTTCAAACGCATGGACCACGTTAAAGCCGATAAGGGCTATGAGGGGCCGTCCGTCGTCTGCATGGTCACCTATCATCCCATTGCCGGTCATCGGCCCGACCGTTCGGCCATCAAATATTTGATAGCGACGCGAGACATGGAGATGTGGCTCGCTCCCATTGCGGGCACGCGCATCCTCGTGCCGTTTCGCATTTCCGTTCCGACCATGATCGGACCGGCCATCTTGCAGGCGACCCAATTCGTCGCGGTGGCGCAGCCTTCGCGCGCGACGGCAAGCGCGAAAACGCAGTGACTCCATAAACGAGACCGACTTTTGTCCAGATCGCGCTTGGCCGCGCTGGATCGGGCCGCAGGTCAAGGCGTTAACAATTGAGCGAAGTAACGGTCCGCATGCGGAACATCTGGACACCGCATATAGTGTGGAAGAAAATTGGTTGGCCTATATGTCGAAGTGGCCGGGCAAGAATCGGAGCGAGTCAGCGATTCGGCCGTGATTCGTTCAGGACTCGTTCCATTCCTTTCCAAATCGGCAGATGGCCGTCACATTATGGTACAGATTGCGGTGGGGTATTCCCGTCGTGGGTAATTCAATAAAAGGAAATCAGAGCATCGATAGATGCCGGTAATCGGCGCCTGCTGTCGGGCGCCTGGAATGTTCATGCCTGATCTTACTTCGCATCCCGGCAATCGTGACATCCGCGCGCGCGGCGCCGGAGTGACGGCCGTACTGGGGCCCACCAATACCGGTAAGACGCACCTTGCCATCGAGCGGATGCTTGCGCACTCGTCGGGCATCATCGGATTGCCGCTGCGGCTTCTTGCCCGCGAGGTCTATAACAAGGTGGCCGCGCAAACCGGGCCGCAATCGGTTGCGCTGATCACCGGTGAAGAAAAGATCAAACCGCCGAACCCGCGTTTCTGGGTTTCGACGGTCGAGGCGATGCCGCAGGATCTCGACGTTGCCTTTCTTGCCATCGACGAAATTCAACTCGGTGCCGATCTCGAACGCGGCCATGTGTTCACTGACCGGATGTTACGACGGCGTGGCCGGGAGGAGACGTTGGTGCTTGGCGCCGCCACCATGCGCGGCATGGTCGAGCGGCTGCTGCCGGGCGCCAATATCGTCAGCCGCGCGCGGCTGTCTCAACTGGCCTATGCCGGCGAGAAGAAGATTACTCGCCTGCCGCGCCGCTCTGCCATCGTTGCGTTCTCGGCAGACGAGGTTTATTCGATCGCCGAACTGATCAAGCGGCAGCGTGGCGGTGCTGCGGTGGTGCTCGGTTCGTTGTCCCCGCGCACGCGCAACGCGCAAGTAGCGCTCTATCAGTCGGGCGACGTCGATTACCTCATTGCGACTGATGCGATCGGCATGGGGCTTAATCTCGATGTCGATCACGTGGCCTTTGCCTCCGATCGCAAATTCGATGGATATCAGTTCCGCAGACTCAATCCATCGGAACTCGCGCAAATCGCCGGCCGTGCGGGGCGCGCCACGCGCGACGGCACATTCGGAACAACGGGACGGTGCGCGCCCCTTGAGCCTGATCTGGTTCAGGCGCTCGAGAGCCACAATTTCGAGCCGGTGAAAATACTTCAGTGGCGCAACGCGGCATTGGACTTCTCATCGCTTGGTGCGCTTCAGGCTTCTCTTGCGGCGACACCACAAGAGCAGGGATTGACGCGCGCACCGATCGGCGAAGATATCCTGGTGCTTGAGCATGCGGTGCGTGATGAGGATGTGCGCTCGATCGCAACAAGCAAGCGCACCGTCGAGCGGCTCTGGGAAGTCTGTCAGATCCCCGATTATCGAAAGATTGCTCCGGCAACCCATGCGGAACTTGTAATCACCCTCTATGGATTTTTAATGAGGGAGGGTAGCATCCCGAACGACTGGTTCGCTCGTCAGATTGCGCAGGCGGATCGGACCGACGGCGATATCGATACCCTTTCGGCGCGGATCGCCCATATCAGGACTTGGACGTTTGCGGCAAACCGCCCGGATTGGGTCGCGGATCCGGAGCATTGGCAAGATGTGACCCGCGCCGTCGAGGATAAGCTCTCCGATGCATTGCATGAGCGCCTTACCGAACGCTTTGTAGACCGCCGCACCAGCGTGCTGATGAGACGATTACGAGAGAACACGATGCTTGAAACTGAAATTAACAAATCTGGCGAAGTAATCGTCGAAGGACATCCGATCGGGCGATTGGAGGGTTTTCGCTTTGCCGCGGATTCTTCTGCCGCAGGACCTGAAGCCAAGGCGTTGCGTGCGGCTGCGCAGAAAGCTCTCGCTGGAGAAATCGATTCCCGTGCGAGCCGGTTGCAATCGGCATCCGACGATCAATTCGTGCTCGCGAGCGACGGCACGATCCGCTGGACGGGGGAGGCTGTCGGTAAGCTTACGGCGGGTGAAGACATGCTTCATCCGCGCGTGCGCATCATTGCGGACGAGCAGCTGACAGGCGCTGCGCGCGATGCTGCACAGGCGCGTCTTGATCTCTGGCTCAAGAGCCATGTCGAAAAGTTGCTTGGCCCGCTGTTCGCGCTTTCAGGCGCGGAGGACGTGACCGGGATTGCACGCGGCATCGCGTTCCAGTTGGTCGAAGCTTTGGGCGTGCTCGAACGACATAAGGTCGCGGATGAGATCAAGGGCCTCGATCAGTCCTCGCGCGCGACTTTACGGAAATATGGCGTGCGGTTCGGCGCCTATCACATCTATTTTCCCGCTCTGCTCAAGCCCGCACCGCGCATGCTGGCAACGCATTTGTGGGCGCTCAAGCAGAATGAATCCGAGACGAAGGGTCTCGATGAAGTGCCGCATCTTGCCGCGAGCGGACGGACATCGTTCCCCATCGACAAGGACGTTTCCAAGGCGCTTTATCGGATCGTCGGTTATCGCGTCTGCGGCGAGCGTGCGGTTCGCGTCGACATTCTGGAACGGCTCGCCGATCTTATTCGTCCGGCGCTTGCATGGCGTACGGGTGCGCCTGGCGAAAAAACTGCAGGCGCAGTAGATGGTTCATGTTTTCTGATTACTGGAGCAATGACCTCGCTGACGGGATCGTCAGGAGACGATTTCGCTTCGATCCTGCGCTCGCTTGGTTATCGCATGGAGCGGCGACCCAAGCCGCAGGAGCCTGAGGCTGCGTCGGTGTCGGCGGTATCGTCTGAAGCAAGCTCAGAATCGCAGGCTGCCCCGCCCGCGGCTGAGGTGGAGGCGATCGGTGCTGAAACGGCTCCAGTTGAAATCGCTGAACAGCAGACTGTTGAAATTCCGATTGAGGTGCCGGCCGAACCCGCTGCGCAGCAGGAGAGTGCACCGAGTTCAGCCGAATCGAGCGTGGCCGATGCAGAAGCGTCGGCAGTTTCCGCCCCTGCGCCGCAGAGTGAACCTGAACTGATCGAAGTATGGCGTCCGGGCCGGCCGCCGGAGGAACGTCGTCACCGGCCACCGCGCGCGCGCCATCAGCATCGCCCCGAACGCGATGCGCGTCCACCGCACGCTGCGCAGGGCGCAGATTCCTCGTCCGGCGCTCAAACCGAATCGCCAAATCAGCAATCAAGTCAGCAATCAGGCCAGCAAAAGTCCGAAGCGGCAGGGGCAGCTCATCCTTCATCGCAGCGTCCGCCGCGCCGTCATCGGCCGGAGCGGGACCGCGGTGAGCGGGCCGCCCAAGGTAAAGGTCAGGGCAAAGGGCGCGGCGATTTCAAGCCTCGCGAATTTGGAGATCGCCGGGAACGCCGCGACAAAGCGCCCGATCCCAACTCACCTTTTGCCAAGCTCGCAGCGCTGAAGGCGCAACTTGAAGCCGATAGCAAAGAGCGGCGCTGATTAGCGCAGTGCATGCTTTTTCCGGATCATGCTCTAGCGTGTCAGCATGCAATTGCCATATCAGCATAGGCACGGTTGGCTAACACCCGGTTGCCGAAGGCGGGGCTCATTTGACCGACGCTTTCGCTGGCGAGCGCCAGCGCATCGATAAATGGTTATGGCATGCGCGGGTCTTGCGCACGCGAAGCAGTGCAGCTTCGCTTGTGGAATCGGGGCGGGTGCGGGTGAATGGTCAACGAATCGATGCTTCAAGCCGGCCGGTTCGGCCGGGTGATGTGGTGACCGTTTCGCTCGATCGGGTGGAACGCATCCTCAAGGTGGTGGGATTTGTGGCCCGTCGAGGTTCGGCTGAAACAGCCCAGGCCCTGTATCAGGATCTCACTGCTGAAACCTCGCTGGAAGCGGTGGGTGTGATTGTGGCGACATCACCCGCGCGCGAGCAAGGCAGCGGGCGCCCCAGTAAACAAGAGCGGCGCGCCATCGATCGGCTTCTTGGGCGCTCAAAACGTTGAGTTTTCGGGGGACCTCTGCCGGGCCAACGCCTCACTTGCGCCGCAAGGACCCATGCGGTACTGGTCCGCCGCTAAAGAAGGATCTGGAGTCGCGATGACCTACGTCGTCACTGAAAACTGCATCAAATGCAAATACATGGATTGCGTTGAGGTCTGCCCCGTGGACTGCTTCTACGAGGGCGATAACATGCTCGTGATCCATCCCGATGAATGCATCGATTGCGGGGTCTGCGAACCGGAATGCCCGGCCGAGGCCATCAAGCCGGATACCGAGACAGGTCTTGAGAAGTGGCTGAGCCTGAATGCCGAATATGCCAAGACGTGGCCGAATATAACAATTAAGAAAGAAGCGCCCGCCGACGGCAAGGAATGGGACGGGGTTGAGGGTAAATTCGACAAGTTTTTCTCTCCTAATCCGGGCAGTGGCGACTAACTGAAATTTAAAGTTGCTTTAATTCTTTTTTGACCACGCTGACCATGGAAGCTTTCATATCTTCTAAGTGGTTGCCGTAAAGTCATTATTGCCGGTTGCACGCCAATTAACCGGGTTTACTACTTCGCTGTTTGCATGGCTGAAATCCCGGGATTGCGGTGCTGTAACGCTTTGGTTTTTGCGGCAAATGTGATATTGTTCGCTCAAGCTAA
>DATAIA010000705.1:0-8640 GCA_036262895.1 Xanthobacteraceae bacterium | reverse complement strand
TTGGGGTACCGAGAAAAGCCATTTAATTTGGCCGTTATTCAGCGTGGCGGTGTCTCCGTTCACGTTGACGTTCTGACCCATATATTGCAACGCTTGTGTAACTTGAGCCGTCTGTTGTGCTGTGGCCTGCTGATCTTGTTGAAGCTTAATCAGCGACTGCATCGAAGTGTTCATATTGATTTGCTGCTCCACGCCCGCGAACTGCACGAGTTGCGCCGTGAACTGATTGGTGTCGAGCGGGGCAGACGGATCTTGGTGCTTCAACTGCGTCGTCAACAACTGTAGGAACGTATCGAAGTTGCCGGCTAGCGCCTTCGAGGCAGACGAAACCGCGTTTGCGGTGTTCGTTGCCGCCGTTGGTACAGGCGCTTTAGTCGTAGCGGCCCCGCCAATGTTAGGATCGATAGTTGCCATGACTTATCTCCTTACACGCTGATGTCGACGCCGGTGCCTCGGCCAAGCATTCGGCCATAGCCTCGCAATGCGGTGTCGACAGTTGGAAGCTCCTCATCCGGGACAACAATGTGTGCGGACGGAGCGGCATTTCGTGCGTTTTGATCGCGGCCGTTAGATGATTGGTCGCGCAGCGAGAATTGCAGGCCGTTATCGGATGTCTTCAAGCCGGCGGATTCAAGCGCGCGTTCAAGCGTCGGTGCATCGCGCTTGAGCAGGTCAAGCGTATCCGTGCGCTCCACGACAAGGTGCGAAGTCACGTGTCCCTTGGCATCGACATGGAGTTGGACGTCGATCCGTCCGAGATCGGGAGGATCCAGCCGAATTTCGAAATGCCGCTCGCCATTGTGAAAGCGGGTTGCGATTTCAACCGCCACACCGGATACCGGCACTACGGCTTCAGTCCGTTCCTGACGCACCTCGCGGATGCCGGCGGCGAAGGTGGTTGGGCCCTGGAGCGCGGCTGCAGCCGGCTCGGCGCTGACCGCGGGTGAAGCGTTATTTGTTGTATTGGCTGTGTTTGCTTCACCGCGAGCTTCGTCGGCACGAGCCGCATTTGTTGCCGTGTTGTTTACGGCGTTATTCTCGGCATTGCCTGCGGCCTTGTCTGCGGCATGGGCAAACGCTTCTTTGGTGGAGAGAGGCGTATTTGCGACGTTGGCATCGTCGCCCTTGAGAGCTGCTGCCGCAACGTTGGTTTCAGCCGCAGCGTTCGTTGCTGCGTCTCCGCGCTTGTCGGAGTTTTTTAATGTGTCAGCCTGGGCTTTTTCAGCCGCGGGTTTGTCAGATGCAGCGGCTTCCGTCGGCAGGGCCGGATTGTCCGGCGTGGCGGTGTCCGCTGAAGGGGTTGCATGCGGCGAGGATGCTGCCGCCTGGTTATTAACCGGTGCCTGCGCCTGCGCTTGCGGGGTGTTTGTAGCTTGAACTGGCGTACCAGCAGATGCTGCTGCAAGAAGATCCGTGTCAGATCCATCCGTGCCGGACGGGAGATTGGGCTCGGTGGGCACGGCCAGAGGCTGAACAAACACGGCAATGATTTCGCCCGGATTTGTTGTTTGAACGGCAGGTTGGGCGGTGGCGATGACGGTAGCTGTCACCACATCGTCTGAGGCGGCGCTATCATCGGTTTTGGCCGGCTTGTCTGTAAGTGAGGTTGAAGCATCAGTGGTATCGGTTGATGCGTCTTTCGCGCCCGCGGAATCCGGGATGACTGCTGCAATAATTGCGGCAACGTCCTGACGTTGCGCCGCTTCGGCGTCATTTGCTGTAACGGGTGGGGTCGCGCTCGAAGCGTCCTTAACCGAAGCTGATGCAGCCGAATCCGATGCGTTCGATTGTTTGGCGGAATTGGATGGTGCGTCCGTTGTCACATCATCGATGTCTGTCTTGCCGATATCGGACGGTGCGGAAGGGTTAGCGTGATCGGGCTGATCTGATTTGTTGCGGGCCGCTTTTCGGCTTTCCCGAGACCGGTCGGCGCTCTGGCCGCGGCCGCTGGCCTGACTGTGATCTTTGGTTTCGCTTGGGTCACGCGATTGACCGCGATCCGCCTGGTTACGGTCGCTCTTCTGACTGCGGTCGCTTGTCTGACTGCGGTCGCTTGCCTGGGCCCGATCGTTGCCATGGGACCCTGGGGCATCGCTGCGGCGATCCGACGCCGAGGCTCTCGGGTCGGAGGAGCCCCGTTGGGCAGGGGGCGGCTGGGGATTGCCGGTATCGAGGAGCTGTTCGAATGCTCCCGAGCGATCGGCTTGGCTGTTGGCAGCCGCCCTGGTCGGCAGCGCATCAATGGCCGATTGGGCAGAAACGCTTAGGTCGGTCTGGACACTTGCCACGGTAGGACCTCTCAGGCAGAACGGTTCCCACAGTTCGTAGCAAGCCCCGGGCCAACTTGGATTTTGATAAAAAATCCAATAACTTCAGATGTTTGCAGCGAATATTTTGTTTGGCAAGTCGCTGATCGCCCGGCAGGCCTTGCTAGAGACCCGGCAGGAACTGCCGGGGCGCGGGCTGACGTTGCACTGGGGATTGCACTCCTTATTATAAGGGGGGCCTCAGCTTTAATGTTCGGAGACTGCGCGCCCGAGTTTCGCAGCCGGACTGTTGGGAGCGTGGCGTGGCCGCGGCATCAATGTTCAACAGCCTTGATTTACAGGGTCCCCCCGCTCGCACGCGCGTGGTTGTCGCCATGTCGGGTGGTGTCGATTCGTCGGTAACCGCAGCCCTGCTCAAAGCAGAGGGTTACGACGTCATTGGGGTAACCCTGCAGCTTTACGATCATGGGGCCGCAATCCACCGCAAGGGGGCCTGTTGCGCCGGCCAGGACATTCATGATGCTCGGATGGTGGCCGAGCGCATCGGTATTCCTCATTACGTCCTCGACTATGAAACCCGCTTCAAGGAAGCAGTCATCGACCGTTTTGCGGCAAGCTATGTGTCCGGCGAAACGCCGGTGCCATGTGTTGCCTGCAACCAGTCGGTCAAGTTCCACGATCTGCTCGCAACCGCTCGCGAGCTTGGCGCGCACGCGCTCGCGACTGGCCATTATGTAGCGAGCCGCCGAATGCCTGGCGGGTCGCGCGCACTTTATCGCGCGCGAGACGAGGATCGGGATCAAAGCTATTTTCTGTTCGCAACAACGCGCGAGCAACTTGCAGACGTCCGATTTCCGTTGGGCGATCTCACCAAGGCCGAAACACGCGAACTCGCCCACCGTTTCGGACTTTCTGTCGCCGACAAGCAGGACAGCCAGGACATCTGTTTCGTTCCGTCGGGCCGCTACACCGATGTCATCGAGCGCTTGCAGCCGGGAGCCGCTACTCCCGGCGACATTGTCGATCTCGATGGCCGGGTGCTTGGGCATCACAACGGCATTATTCATTTCACAGTCGGCCAGCGACGTGGCCTTGGCATTGCCGCGGCGCACCCCCTTTATGTGGTGCGACTTGATGCGGCTGCCGCCCGTGTCGTCGTGGGCCCGCGCGAAGCGCTCACAACCGGGCGCATGCTGCTGCGGGAAGTCAATTGGCTGGGCGAAGGAACGATTGAGGATGCGATCGCATCGGGCCGCAATGACGTCTTCGTCAAAGTGAGATCGACACGCCCGCCGCAGCCGGCTTGGCTTCGTCGTGGTGCCGAGGGAATCGAAGTCGAGCTTGTTGGCGGAGAAGACGGCGTCTCCCCTGGACAGGCTTGCGTTTTTTACGATGCTGCTGAAGGGCAGGCCCGTGTGCTTGGTGGTGGTTTCATCAAACGGGCGGAGCGAGTATTGGAACCTACTGCCGTAGACAGCATGCGTGAACGTGAGGTTGCCGTCGGCGGCTAACGGGTTGGATATCTTCGAGACAATTTTCCCGTCGGGGGGCGGGTGTCAGGGGGCGGGCGGGGATGCAAGCGACCGAGGTCAATCTCGACAGAGATGCGGTTGAAGCGGCATATACGCGCTGGGCACCGATCTACGATCTGGTGTTTGATTGGGTAATGGATGCTGGCCGTCGCGCCATTGCCGCTGCGGCAAGCGAGGTCGGCCCCAATATTCTCGACGTTGGCGTTGGTACCGGGCTTGAGCTCCAATATTTCAATCGAGACACTCAGGTAACCGGCGTTGATTTATGCCAGCCCATGCTGCGCCAGGCGCAGCAACGCGCGGCCAATGGTGCGCTGCCCCAATTGCGTGGGCTATGCATGATGGACGCCTCGCGGCTTGGTTTCCGCGACGGTACATTCGATGCGGTCATTGCGCCCTACCTCATTACCGTAGTGCCTAACCCCGAGGAGACGCTCGACGAATTTGCGCGAGTTGTGCGCGACGGCGGCGAAATCATCCTTGTCAACCACATCGGTTCGGAAGGGGGGTGGCGTGCGCTCATCGAGCGTTGGCTCGCCCGATATGCCAACCGGATTGGCTGGCGGACTGAGTTTCCTTTTGGCCGCCTTGCAGGCTGGGGCGCTTCGCGCAAGGGCATTGAAATGCTGGAACGGCGCAATCTGCCACCGCTCGGTCTGTTTACGCTGGTGCGGTTCAGGAAAACGGGTTCGTCAGCGCACCCCGCTCCGCGAAATTAAAACACAGGTTCTTTTACTAGTGGGGAACCGGTGGTAGCGGAGGAGGGACTCGAACCCCCGACACACGGATTATGATTCCGTTGCTCTAACCAGCTGAGCTACTCCGCCTCCATTTGAGTCCTGATCACGGATGGTAAACAGGATCACCCACCCCAACAGGCTAGGTGGGCGCGATATAAGGAGTGCGTGGAAATACTGTCAAGGCGAGCGCCTTGTTTCATTTGAGAAATTAATCTCAGCAGTTTCGGCCCGTGAGGGGCCTTTCTTTCGCGCATAAGCCTCAAGCACAAGCTGAGCCCGCTCAAGCGATCCGCGCGTCTGTCCTAAACGTGCGATGTCCTGCTCGATTTGACCGAAAATGGCCGCCGAATGGGGGCCGTGAATCCGAGCAATCTGCGCAAGGGCAAAGGCGCAGCGCTCGAGCCGCTTTGTCATGGGATGAACGCTGCGCCTGCTCATTTGAAGTTCCCCAAAAGAGATCTTCAGACGCGACCAAGGGTATAAAGCTATTCGAATTTAGCAATTAAAAATTGCAAATTTGCGCTCCATATTGCGTGGATAACGCGCGAGTAAGCTGTTGGCTTGAGCGAAAGAGAGGCAGAACTTCCGAGGAAGCGGAGGCTATCGCCGCGTTGCCCGCAGGCGATGGGGCAGGAGAACGCCCATAATTACCACGCGCTCCCCATCGACCAAGAGCGGTTTGCGGGTTGAAAGCTCGTTGCTGGCCGACATCAGGTACGGCGTCTCATAGAGGCGGAAAATCGTCTCCGCCGATCCCCGATGCCAATCGTAGATTTGGGCGCAAACCGCATCTCCCGATTGCGGGGTCGCGTCGAGATCCACGATGACGATATCCCCCGGCATGTATCCCAGATATTCGAGCGCCCTGGTTTTGATGATCCACGGATGGGCGTTGGAGCGCCCATCTATCAATGCTTTGAGCGCTGCGCTGATGGATTGATCAAAGCCCGTAGCCTCGAATTTTGCTGCCTCCTCCTGCAACCCGGAAGGGGGCGGCCGGTCAGCCTTTCCATCGGCCGACGGTGGGGCGATGCCGCTGTAGCGTTCAAGCTTGGCGAGCGTGCCGGCATGCAATGTTGCCGTCGAACCGTCAGCTTCGTTGAGCAGGCGGGTCAAAGTAGATGGGGCAATGCCGATATCCCGGGCGATCCGTGTGGGCGGAGTACCGGTTTTTTCGACGACCTGTCGCAGATAGATGCGATGCATCTGCGAGATCAGCTGGTTTCCACGCCCCAATGCGAACTCCAAATAGCGTTTGCGCTATCCGAAGTATGTAACACGCAACTTTTTAATGCGCCACGCAAGATCGGGCTTGACGAAGTTGCGCGAAAAGGTCGTAAATTTGCAAATATGCAACGAGACCGTCCCCTGATTCGAATCTTGCAGCGCGCCAGACGCATTGGTTTGCCGCCGACAAGGCTTGCTTTGGAAGCGGGGCTTGCGCGTTCGGCCTGCGCCAATCCGAACCGGGATATCCGATCATCGAGTGAGGCAGCGCTGAAACGGGTGCTTGAGACCAAGGAAAAAGACCTTCTCGAATACCTGATCGGCCTGCATGGTGTTCCGCAGAAGTTTTCGCCGGATAAGGCGCCGAGCCGGGACGAGTAAGTCCGAAAGCAGAGCTCTTCCGAACCGTGCTTCCAGCTATCGCCAGGTCCCGCTGGCTGCGGCGGTCACGTTGTTCTTTCATTCTTGCAACAGCATGCGCCGCTTGCCGTGCTGTGCCTCTCCAGGCCAAAATCCCTCAAAATTGAGCGGGAGGGATTGATGGCTTGTCGGCTTGTTTTGCTTGCCTACCTCATTGCGGTGCTTCCATTTTCGGCGGTAGCACAAACCAGTTCCCCGGGCCCAAAATCCGAAGCGACCTACTATCCCGAAGCGATCTGGAACCATAAGGCGCCTGCAGATGCGGGGATGAACCCGCAGCTTCTCAAGGACGCGATCGATTTCGCAATTGCCGGCGAGACCAAGGCGCCGCGTGATCTGGTGATGAACCATTATCGGACGTTTGGTCGTGAGCCTTTCGGCTATGCGATCGGTCCGATCAAAGAGCGCGGTGATCCAACCGGCATCATTATCCGTCACGGCTACATCGTGGCGGAGTGGGGCGATCCGCAGCGCGTCGACATGACTCACAGCGTGACCAAAAGCATGCTGTCGAGTGTGATTGGAGTTGCCTTCGATCGAGGCCTGATCAAGAGCATCAATGATCCGGTGCGCGATTATGTCGGGCCCATACAGATCTACAATCCGCTCTCGATGGTAAACAAATCGGACCGACTAAACGGATCGGATCTCACCTATTTGTTTGAAACGCCACATAATCGCACGATTACTTGGGATCATATGCTGCGGCAGACCAGCGATTGGGAAGGCACGTTGTGGGGCAAGCCCGACTGGGCCGATCGCCCCGAGGATAATACAGCGGAATGGACAACGCGGCCGCGCAACAAGGCCGGAAGCGTTTACAAATACAACGACACGCGGGTGAATGTGTTGGCACTCGCCGCGCTTAATGTTTGGCGGCGTCCTTTGCCGCAGGTGCTCAAGGAAACGATTCTGGATCCGATTGGCGCCTCGAACAGCTGGCGTTGGTTTGGTTATGAAAATTCCTGGGTGGTTCTTGACGGAACACTGGTGCAGTCGGTCACCGGAGGCGGCCATTGGGGCGGAGGGATGTACATCAATGCCTACGACATGGGCCGGTTCGGCTATCTCACGCTCCGTCGCGGCAAATGGAAAGATCGCCAGCTTCTCTCCGATCAATGGGTCAACTGGGCATTGACGCCGACACCGGCGCAGCCGACCTACGGCTTCATGAATTGGTTTCTCAACACGGATAAAAAATATCTGCCGAGCGCTCCGGCTAGTGCCTTCGTTCACCTCGGCAACGGCGTCAATATGATCTATGTCGATCCCGACTATGATCTGGTGGTGGTCGCGCGATGGATCGACACCAAGGCGATGGATGGTTTTGTGCAGCGGTTGCTTGCGGCAATGGATTCGAAGTAGCTGCCCGTTCTCACAAAAGTGTCGCTATAGGCATCTAGTCGCGCGCCGCTTCATGTTCGCGTGTCAGCAGCGCGCGTTTACGTTCGACGCCCCAGCGATAACCGGACAGTGTGCCGTCCCTGCGCACCACGCGATGGCAGGGGATGGCGATGGCCAGGACATTCGCCGCGCAGGCGCCTGCCACGGCGCGAGCCGCACCTGGTTTGCCCAGGCGCTGTGCAATGTCTTCGTAAGTTGCCGTCGAGCCTAAGGGGATATTGCGCAGCGCTTGCCATACTTGTTGCTGGAACGCCGTGCCACGGATATCGAGCGGAAGATCGAGGACTGCTTCCGGTGCGTCGATAAAGCCGACCACTTGCGCCACCAATCCTTCGAACCCTTTGTCCCCGCCGGTCAAAGTTGCTTTGGCAAAACAATCCTGCAACTCACGCAGCAGGGTATCGGGATCATCTCCGATCAGGATCGCGCAGACGCCTTTTTCGGTTGCGGCAACCAGGATCGATCCGAGCGAGCATTCGCCGATCGCGAAGCGGATGACCATTCCCTTGCCGCCGGCGCGGAACGCGCTTGGCGTCATGCCGAGCAAATCGTCCGACGCGGCATAGAACCGTCCATTTGAATTGAAGCCGGCGCTATAGATCGCTTCCGTTATCGATGCGGCGCGGGTGAGTTCGCCGCGTACCCGCTTGCCGCGATGTCCGTCCGCATAGGCTTTGGGTGTAACCCCGGTGACGTCTTTGAACGTGCGATGGAAGTGAAAGCGGCTCATGCCCGCGGTCTTTGCAAGATGATCGAGGCTTGGCACCATCTCGCTCTGTTCGATCAAACGGCAGGCTTTTGCGATTGCCGCGATCTGGCGCTGGCGTTGTGCCGCTTCGTTGGGCCGGCACCGTTTGCATGGGCGAAAGCCCGCGCGTTCCGCCTCCGCGCAACTTGCATGAAATGCAACGTTCTCCCGCCGCGCCAGCTTTGCTGCACATGAGGGACGGCAATACACACCGGTCGTCCGGACGGAATAATAGAAGATGCCGTCTGCGTTGCGGTCGCGCCGCGTCACCGCATTCCACCGCTCATCGGCCGTTACCCATG
>DATAIA010000704.1:0-4501 GCA_036262895.1 Xanthobacteraceae bacterium | reverse complement strand
CTCAACTCATGCTGCCGGGCATGAAACAACGGATCGTTGTCCCGAGTGAGTTCTTGATCGGCCATACCATCGTTCTGCCGGCGCGGTTCGGTTCGGTAACCACCGCATCCTCCGGCACGATAATCCATTCGCCGTCGAGGCGAACCCGGTAATGACCATCCTTGGATTCCCAATCTGGATCGGCGATGGCGAAACCATCGGCAAATGAGCAGCAAAGTCCCTTGCCACTCTTGAGCGTGTCGAACCAAGGCTTGAGGGGTGATCCCGCATACCGGCCATCATCGCGACCTGCCGCGCTGCCGACCAGAATGGCGCTGAAGGTGAGTATCGAAAAAACTACTAGAGATCTCTGGTAAGTCATTCTCGCCACCACGCGCGAACAATGCCGAGGTATAAACGAATCGTTGGAGCGAAGTTCCGTCTCACAACGCCGAAGCCCAAACTCTCCGCATTGCGTACGCGAGCCGACATTGTGCCCGCGCCATGCGCTCGTTCACTGATCTGCGCCGCGGCTCACATCTCCTTGCACCAGAGCAGCGGCAGCTCCTGCGATTTGATCAATTCGATTTGTTCTGAATAGCGAGTACGGTAGAGCGTCATCAGCGCATCGTGACCGGCGTCGGATGAGCTGCAAACCGCGTCCTCAACCAGAACCACTCGAAAGCCGAGATCAACCGCATCAAGAATACTTGCCAACACGCAGACGTCTGTTTCCGCTCCGGTAACGACGAGCGTGCTGACGTTTTTTTGCAACAGGAATTCTGCGAGCGGCGACTCCGAAAACGCCGAATAGGCTGGCTTGTCTAGTACCCGCGCTGGAGGGACAAAGCGCTGTAACGCCGGCACGAGCTCAAGTTCGGATGAGGGAAGCTCCGTGCGCGTCGCGCGATGCCATTTGCCGAAATAGCGGCGCCACCGTCCGGGGCGGTCTGTGCCGTTCATAGGAGTGATAAATCTGGTAAAGACGGTACGTGTTGTGTAGCGCCCGGCGATCTCCACAATCACCGGCAAGACGCGTTCCATCCACGGCGTTTCCCAAACCCCTCCCCGCGCAAAGATGTTTTGCATGTCGACCGACAGATGCACTGCATCGGTTATCGGCTCTGTCAGTGTCGCAACCGCCATACCTGCTCTCGATAGTCGAGGGTTAGATCCAATGTGCGCGCATGAAAACGCGGTGAGGACGCCCGAGTTCAGCGTTCAGGCCGATGCAAACGGCGGGCGCATCGCAGATGATGTCGCCAACACCGTTTGGCGCGTCCACGACGATTACTACCCCGTCTCGGAAAATCCCGGTCCCTTCCACGGAGTAATGGAACCCCTCGCGCTGCATTGCGGTTTGACTCAAATAACGACGGAGTTACCTCAAATGGCATCTACATCGCCCCGCCAACGGCGGATCACCGGAAGGGTCATGCATGAATTCAAGCACGGCGAACTGAAAAGCGGTCGGGCCGGCAAAGGCGGCAAGGTCAAGAGCCGGCGTCAGGCCATCGCCATTGCACTGGAGGAGGCCGGCACTTCAAAATACGAAAGCAATCGCCAAAACAGGCGCAATCTTCGCCGAACCGAAGCCAAGGAAGCAAAGGGCCGCACCGCGCAGCAGGAACGTGAAGGCAAGTCCCACGTCGGTGCTCGAGGCAAGCGCGAAAGCTCCCGGGCTATGGGCGGCCGCGAGGCCCGCAAGACCACCGCAAGAGGCCGCAAAGCTTCACGGGCTCGCGCCCGCAAAAGCGGCGGTCACACGCGGCAGCGAAGGCCCGAAGGTGCCACATCGAGGGGCGCTCAAAGATGAGCAAGCGTCAGCTGGAAAATGCACTCGGTCTGCACTGAGGCTTTCTTAGCTCGTCCAGAGAAGGCAGCGCCCTAAACCCATGTCGGATGCCACGACGGTAATCCGCCGCGCGACAGCATGACCTGACGCGAGGGCGATCCTGCATAACTTTGCAGCCTTCATCCTTCAGCCGCGCGGAAAAGCCAGTGGCCGCGCGCGCGTTTCACCCGCAGCTTTCCACGAATTCTTTGGGAGAAGTCTTTGAAAGAATTGGCGTCATACGTGACTCAGGGAACTTTAGAACGCTGGAACCATTGGAACTGCTTCACCGGGACTGGGAGAACACCATGGACAATGAGAACACCCCACAAAAGAAGAAGCCAATTGCGGACCAGATGACTGAGTTAGCCGCGCAAGCCGCCGGGGCTTTGGCCGAGACAGCCGTTCGCGCCGTAGGCAGGCGGGCGAAGAAGGCGGTTGGCAAACGGGCCCCGACCAAGAGCAGAGCGGGAAGTCCTTCGAAGGCAGGAAAGAAAGCTCCCAAACGGCGCGCAAAGAAAGCCGCCGCGAGGAAGCGAACCGCCAAAAAGACATCGAAGAGACGAGCCAGGAAAACGAGCAAAAACAAAAAATCGAAACGCTAGCGGGCTCTACTGCAGACGCCTCTGGCTACACGTAAAGACCTCACCCATGTCCTGGATGCGTTCTGTTAGCTATGCATCGCGGCTGGACAAAGGATGCCTGGTAGCGGGGGAGGGACTCGAACCCCCGACCCCAGGATTATGATTCCCGTGCTCTAACCAGCTGAGCTACCCCGCCAAACACCGCGTCGCGGTTTCATAAGATACCGGTATCGCAAGCGCGCGGCATATAAGAAGCCGGTCAAGGGCATGTCAAGCAAAGCTCGTGCTCGCGCTGAGGCGTGAATTGAGCCCTCACTTCGGCCGCACGGTGGGATCGCCACCGGGACTGCCGGGCGGCGGGATGACCGGCGTATTTCCGGCATCGGGGGTAGGCGCGCGAATTTCCGGATCGACACCTGCGGGCGGACAAAGCACCCCGTCAGACTTCGCCAGCTTGTCACCCAGCGGTTCAGCGGCCTGCGAGTTGGTCGAGCCTTCCGGCGCGATGGTGCCGCGCGGCGGGACCGGCTTTGTCGGCCCGCAATTGGTGCTGGCAACTGGGGCTGGGGTTGCGGTTTGTGCCTGCGGCGTTGCTGGCCCTGGCGGCGCCTGCGCGATCGCCGCGCGGGTCGTCACCATCAGCACACAAGAGAAATGCAAAAAGCGTTTTATCGTCATGCGGGGAAACGGACCGCGCTGGCAGAGGTTCCCCAATGGAATTCGTGGCGGTTTCACGACTTGCGATAGCGGATCAGCGAAAAATGACCCATTGGCGGCATCGGCCGGCGCTCGATCAAGCTGACATTGCCGTGAGCGGCCGCCCAATTTGCGAGGCGCGCCCACGGAAATTCCGGTCGCCAGCCGAGCCGACGCGCCAGCGGAGCAAACGCGAGTTCAAACACACGGCGCGCGCCATTTTCGGCGCCAATGTGATTGACTAGAATGAGTTCGCCGCCGAGCTTCAGCACGCGGATGAAGTCGTTCAACGTAGCCTCGGGGTCGGGCACGGCCGTAACGACATATTGCGCGACGACGGCGTCAAAAAATTCGTTTGGGAAAGCCAGGTTCTTGGCGTCCATAACGGCGAGCATCTCGACGTTGGGAAGGCCCAGTGCCCGAACGCGCCGCTGCGCCTTGCGCAACATCGGCTCCGAGATATCGACGCCGCACAATTTCGTGCTCGGCGAATAATCCGACAATGATAAGCCGGTGCCGACGCCGACGTCGAGAATGCGCCCACCGATCTTGTCCGCTACGGCGATGGTAGATTGCCGGCCATGATCGAAAACTTTGCCGAATACCAGATCGTATATCGGCGCCCAGCGCCCATAAGCCTTTGCGACCCCCGCCCGGTCGATGTCTGAAGCCATGCCCCCCCGCCCTGACAGCTCTATCCGCGCGCGGCCTCGACTAACGGCGATTGCCACGCGATGCTCTTGTTAATCGAGCTTTTCGCGGTGGCGCTCTGGATGAATCCGCCCCCGAGCACGCGAGCCTGCCCTGAAGGCGCATCGTAGAAGACGCAGGCCTGTCCAGGGGACACGCCCTCTTCGCCCGCAACCAGTTCAACTTCATAGCCGCGCTCAGTGGGCCGGAGCCAGGCCGGCTGCGGCGGCCGGGTCGATCGCACCCGCACGAAAATCTCGAGCCCGCCGCGAATTTCATCGAGCGCGCCATCGCCGATCCAGTTGACGTCGCGAAGGACAATGCGATCCATCCGCAACGCGTCGCGCGGGCCGACCACGACGCGTCGGGTCGCGGCGTCGAGCCTCACGACATAAAGCGGCGTCGCGGAGGCGATACCCAATCCGCGCCGCTGGCCGACGGTGAAATGAACGATGCCCTGATGCCTGCCAATGGTTTGGCCACGGAGATCGACGATATCGCCCGGCTCGATCGCGTTCGGCCGCAAACGGCCGATAATATCGGTGTAGCGTCCGCTCGGCACGAAACAGATATCCTGGCTGTCCTGTTTGTCCGCAACCGTCAGTCCGAAGCGGCGCGCCAGTTCGCGGGTCTGCGCCTTGGTCATGTCGCCGAGCGGGAAGCGCAGATAATCAAGCTGTTCGCGCGTGGTTGCGAACAGGAAGTAGCTCTGGTCGCG
>DATAIA010000703.1:0-3112 GCA_036262895.1 Xanthobacteraceae bacterium | reverse complement strand
AACCGCCACCATGGCCGCCGTCAGTAGCCATCCTGTTTCAAAGTGAAAGCCAAGTGCGGCGAGAACCAATCCGGCAAAAACGATCTGAGCCGCCGTATTGAGCTTCGATATCATCAGCGGACGCACCGCAATCGGCCTGCCTACGAGCCATGACAGCATCACCGCCCCCACGATCATGAAATCTCGGGACGCCACAAGGATGACCAGCCACAGCGGGATCGCACCTGTAATGCCCAGCGATACATAAATTGAAACGAGCAAGGTCTTGTCGGCGAGCGGATCGAGATAGGCTCCGAGTTCGCTTGCCATATTGAAGCGTTTGGCAAGGAAGCCATCAACCGCATCGCTGATGCCCGCGGCCACAAAGAGCAGAAATGCAATAAGCATCTCGCCCGATGCAATCGCCCAAACGACGAGCGGCACCGAGAGGATGCGGGCAAGTGTGATCAGATTTGGAATAGACAAGGAGAACGCCCCGGCAGCGCATCGCCATTTCCGACAACACGCCAGTACCCTGGCAGATAAACTGGCCGGACCTGATCGGCAAGGGTTCGGAACGCCATTTAATGACTGGAATCATTAAGCTTGAGCGTAGAAGACCGGGTCGGGGCCATTGTTGCAGCCATTGCACCGCGTTCGATTCCAACGTACCACCCACCGGTGGTTAGTGTGGCGGATTTGACGTTCCTCCCCTTCGCAGCAAGCTCGAATAGGAACATTAAATCCAAAAATCAGGGCAGAAGGACTGGTCATGACAGGCCGCGGTTTCACCTATGCGCAGGCGGGGGTCGATATCGACGCGGGCAACCGCATGGTCGATCTCATTAAGCCGCTGGTTCGCGCAACGGCGCGGCCGGGGGCGGATGCTGAAATCGGCGGTTTTGGCGGCCTTTTTGACCTCAAGCGTGCCGGTTTCACCGACCCGGTTCTGGTGTCGGCAACGGACGGGGTCGGCACAAAGCTCAAAATTGCGATCGAAACCGGCGTTCACGACACGATCGGGATCGACCTCGTGGCCATGTCGGTCAATGACCTCGTGGTTCAGGGGGCGGAACCGCTGTTCTTTCTCGATTACTTTGCCTGCGGCAAGCTTGAGCCGGAAACGGGCGCGCGGATCGTCTCGGGGATCGCTGAAGGATGCAGACAGGCGCGTTGCGCCCTGATCGGGGGCGAGACAGCCGAGATGCCGGGCCTCTATGCCACGCACGATTACGATCTTGCGGGCTTTGCAGTGGGCGCCGCCGAACGGAACCAGTTGCTGCCGCGGTCGGATATCGCGGCTGGCGACGTCCTCCTCGGGCTTGCATCCTCAGGCGTTCACTCCAACGGCTTTTCCCTCGTTCGTCATGTCGTGTCCGCGGCAAAACTGAACTGGGACGCGCCCGCCCCGTTCGATAAGGCCCAATCGCTCGGCGCCGCGTTCCTGACGCCAACCCGCATTTATGTCAGTTCATGTCTGGCCGCGATCCGCCAAACAGGAGCCATCAAGGCCCTCGCCCATATTACCGGCGGCGGATTTCCCGATAATATTCCGCGCGTGTTGCCCGCGGGCCTTGGCGTGCGACTGGATCTGTCGCGCGTGAATGTCCCGCCGATGTTTAAATGGCTTGCCACCACCGGCAATATCGCGGAACCGGAAATGCTGCGAACTTTCAATTGCGGAATAGGAATGGTCGCGGTGGTTGAGACCGCCAAGGCGGACGCTGTCATTGACGTTCTGGCGCAGCACGGCGAAACGGCGGTGCGTCTGGGCGAAGTCATCGCGGCAGCGGACGGCGCGCCGAGCGTCGCCTATAGCGGACGGCTTGACCTCGCGTGGTGACCTCTCGCTCCCGCAAGCGCGTTGCCGTCCTGATCTCGGGACGCGGATCGAATATGACGGCACTGATCGAGGCCGCCAAAGATCCGTCTTATCCGGCTGAGGTCGCGCTCGTTCTCTCCAACAATCCAGATGCCGGCGGCCTACAGTATGCGGCAGCGGCGGGAATTGCGACCAGAACGATCGATCACCGAACCTATGGCCGCGATCGAGAGGCCTTCGAGCACGCGATCCAAACCGAACTCGACGCACATCGCATTGAGCTCGTTTGTCTTGCCGGATTCATGCGGCTGCTGACGCCCTGGCTGTTAGGCCGCTGGAACGGGCGCATGCTGAATATTCACCCCGCCCTGCTGCCCTCTTTCAAGGGCCTCGACACCCATGCGCGTGCACTTGCTGCAGGGGTAAAAATCCACGGGGCCTCCGTGCATTTTGTCGTTCCGGAAGTCGATTCTGGGCCAATTGTTGCGCAAGGCGCGGTTCCGGTCCTGGCTGAAGATAGGGAAGACACGCTCGCTGCCCGCGTGCTTCATATCGAGCACAAGCTCTACCCGCTCGCACTCAAGCTTGTTGCCGAAAATCGAGTGCGACTGGTCGAGGGCCGATGTTTGCTCGACAACACGGCAGCGGACGGCGTTTTAATGGTGCCTTCCAAAGCAGATTGAACATTATATCTCTGCAGCAACGCGCCGGATCGACACTTTGTTATCGTGAAATGCCGCCCCACCGAACGGCGCAATGGCGTCGGCACCGGTCAACGTGTTGATGCCCCGCCCATCCTCGAACATTGCATTCGGGAAAATCGACTCTGCAATCAACACTCCGCGGTGGACGCCTTCAAACAAACGTGCGTGCAAACGCACTTCGCCGCGATGATTTGCAAGTATCACTTTGTCGCCGTTTTCGATTCCGTGTTTAGCGGCGTCTTCGGGATGAATCATGACCTCCGGGCGCCCTTCCCGGGCCTTTGACGTGCGCGTTTCGGTGAAGGTGGAATTGAGAAAACCGCGCGCCGGCGAGGTTGCAAGTCGGAACGGGTGTTCCGTATCGGCATCCTCGATCACGTCCCAATGGTCGGGCAATTGCGGCATGGTGTCGATCGGCCCGCTCTTTATGCGCGCCCGCGAAAACGGCACGTCCGGCCAATCCGGCTTGAAGCGGAATTTCTTATCGCTCCAAGCAAATCCATTGAGGTAGTGCGCTGTGTTGAAATCCGGCTGACAGTCGATCCAACGATTGCGTTCGAGCTCAGCCAATGAGCCCCAGCCGGAGAGCTGCAGCGTTACATCGATC
>DATAIA010000702.1:0-1786 GCA_036262895.1 Xanthobacteraceae bacterium | reverse complement strand
TGCCAATGCTGGCGCTTGGCATTCCCGGCTCCGGCACTGCGGCCATCCTGCTCGGCGGCCTGATGGTTTGGGGGCTCAATCCCGGGCCGCTGCTGTTTGTCGAGCACAAGGATTTCGTGTGGGGCCTGATAGCCTCGATGTATCTCGGCAATATTGTCGGCCTGATCTTGGTGCTGACCACGGTGCCGATTTTTGCCTCGATCCTGCGAGTGCCGTTTGCCGCGGTGGCCCCGATGATCGTGGTGTCGTGTGCGATCGGCGCCTATGCGATCCAGAACGCAATGTTCGACATCTGGCTGATGCTTGGATTTGGCGTGGTGGGGTATGTCTTCAAGAAGATCAAAGTCCCGCTGGCTCCGTTTACCCTTGCGCTGGTGCTTGGTAACCGGGCGGAGGATGCGTTCCGCCTCTCGATGATCGGTTCCGGCGGCGACATGAAGGTGTTCTGGTCGAACGGCTTGGTTGGTTCGATCACAACGCTGGCCATCCTGCTGCTGTTCTGGCCAATCATCGATAGAGGCTTCAGTAGCCTTGGGCGCCTGTGGCGGCCGGCGAGGGCTTAGGGGGTCAATCTAGCTCGAGATCGTGCGGTGCTTAACGCGCTTCCTTCCGCCCCAGAAGCATGTCTCTCAACACGATGGCATGGTTATGAACTTGGTCATGGGCCGCGAAAACCAGCGTGATCCTCCCCGATTGAGCGCGGTCGCGCAGCTCGTCTAGCTGTTCACGATGTCTCTGAATTTCATTCGCGTAGCGTCGTCGAAACTCCTGCCAACGCGCAGGATCGTGTCCAAACCACTTTCGCAGCGTGGTACTCGGCGCGATTTCCTTGTCCCATTGATCGATAGCTGCGTTGGATTTGCTGATGCCCCGCGGCCATAAACGGTCAACCAGTATCCGCGTGCCATCGCTCGCGGCAGGAGGATCATAGGCGCGTTTCAGTTTGACGTTCGAGGTCGCAATTCTCTTGCTCATCCTGGTTGCTCCACAAGTCATTTCTCCGCGGTCGGCAAGCGATGCGCATCAATCCGTGCTTGTTTCTTGAGATGCTTGCGGTACCGCCTGGTGTTGTCCAACGACGGTGTTGATCTGGCCAGGATGGTTGGAATTCTTCGCCGATTGGACGCTGAGATTGCCGGATATGGCGATCGACCCGAAGATGATGCCATAGACCAGCCACATGATGATCAATTTGCCGCCGTCCCCGTCGCTCGATGGCGAACTGCTGCCAGAGCCGTTGGGCGATGGCAAAAGCTCGATCAAACGCGCGGCAACAATGCTTGCCTCCGAAGGCGACCAGCGCTCGCTGTTTGACTTCCAGATCGTTGAAGCAAGGCTATTTACAGCATGATCCTTTGGAAGGTGGGCCAGGCGGGCGGCTTCCACCCAGCCGTCAATGTCCTGTCGCGCCAGGGCTGATAATACACTCAAGGGAGCTTCGCCGTTTTCATCCAGTGGTGCGAACAGGAACCGGTCAAATTCAGAACCGATGTGAGACAATTGGGTCATTTCCGATTGCCCTTTCAGGAACAGAGAGACCGTCGACGTGCGCTGCCGGTCCGATCTGAATAAATCCGCGAGCTGCGCGGGTTTATTCTGCCTTGGTCATATTCTGGGTTCGGCTATGTATTTTGCAAGCGAGTAATTTTCACGCTTCATATCGATAAAATCGATAAAAGGATGTTGCCATCCTCGCCTACAGGTAACGGCCGGCCAGCCGCCAATCCAGACCCCGGCGTGATGGCCTTTAACGCGCAGCGAAGTCTTGCGGCCTCCCGGATCAGGC
>DATAIA010000701.1:0-3620 GCA_036262895.1 Xanthobacteraceae bacterium | reverse complement strand
ACCAAATGCCTTTTGATGGCCGTTATGACCCTGACTCTCTCGGCCGTTTGCGCGTTTATGCCTGAGCTCGCACTCGCACAAGTCAGCTCGGTCACGGTGCCGACGAATGCACATGCGAAGAGCTATGGCACCGGATGGGAGTGCAATCTTGGATACCACACGGTCAACGAGGGCTGCGTGGCCATCACAATGCCGGCAAATTCCTATGCGACGAGCACATCTTACGGGAAAGGTTGGGAGTGCCAATGGGGCTATCGAGAAGTCGATGCGACTTGCGAACCTATTCCAGTCCCCTCGCATGCATATTTGGATGCCTTTGGGCGTGATTGGCAATGTGACCGGGGCTACCGCAAGTCGGATGAAAGCTGCGTCGCGATCGATGTCCCGCCTCACGGCTATCTAGTGGACGGATCGTATGGGTCGGGCTGGAAGTGCGAGCGCGGCTACAATGCGACCAACGATGCTTGTGTCGCCATCAAGGTGCCGGAGCACGGATATCTCACCGACTCTTCGTTTGAATCCGGATGGAGCTGTGATCGAGGCTATAAAGCGAACGACCGTTCGTGCGTAGCCATTGTGGTGCCGGCGAACGGATATCTTGTCGAATCGTCTTACGGGCCTAGTTGGAAATGCGATCGGGGCTATCAGGCGATGGGCGATAGCTGTGTTCGTGTGAATACTCCGCAGAACGCTCACCTCGACTATACGGGGAGTGACTGGGACTGTAATCGGCCTTACCGGAAGCAGAACGGCAAGTGTCTGCTGACGAATGATCAGCAATAGTCGACTCTGAACAGCAACCCCGCCCACCAGGAACACGAGATGAAAAAGATTTGGCATAAAGGACTAACATTCGGCGCAAATCCGGTGGTATTCACCATACTCATGTCAGTTGTATTCGCGTCTATCGGAATACTGCTCCGCTAGTTCAGGTAGCTCATTCCGTCGTTCTCCGCTCAGGGCCCCCACCTTTTCAGAAAAGTTGAGGTTGCCGAGCGCCATGGCCGTCGCCCAGTACATCTGTGAAGCTCCGGTTGGGGATTGGTGGACCGCCACGGAAAGCGGCATGTGGGCCTTACGCCACAAAAGATGCCGCACTGACGGCAAGTTCAGGGCCGAATGGACCTATAGCAAGGGTCGCGTTGCACCCCACCAGTAGCTTTCCGAGTTGAGAGTAGCAGCCTCCGCTATCGCCCGCGCGCGCCTTGCCCAATTAAAATCGCCAGCGCCTCGCGCGATCCCCCTCAGCATTTTCGCGAATGAGTCTCATCCGCGATATTCATCATCTCCTCGGAGGTGCTCACCTTAACGCCGCTGCCGTTCTGCCTCGTCTTTGACTTGATACGTTCGATTTTATCGGGCACCTTTCGGCTTAAGCCGAACGGCGGAAGCCCTTGTCCTCGCGGGGCCTCCTCGCCGCCGGCGCCAGCTCGGGCGAAATGTCCCAGGAGCAGATCCGATTGATACGGTAATTCTTAGATAGTGTATAGGAGAGCCATGCTGCGGAAGGCCCGGCGACATCTTAACTGGACTCGACGCTTCATAATATGGCCCGTGGAGGCCTCTGGCTTATGGCTATGGTGGACGGTCGCGCGCCTCCTGCCACGTCGCGTGGCGATCACCCTAGCGGCCATGATCGGAGAAGCGATCGGTCCGTTACTTCGCGATCGATCGAGGAAGATAAACGAGAATCTCGCAAATGTCCTTCCGAACCTCTCGCCGAAGGCACGGCGGTTGGTGGTGCGTCGGATTTGGGGAAACTTTGCTCGGGTGCTCGCAGATTACCCGCATCTACACAGCTTCTGCCGCTCCTCGAATGACGTAATCGAAGTCATCGGCGAAGAGCATCTTGAGGCAGCCCGGCAATGTGGTGCTTTTTTACTTGTGGGCGCACATTTCGGACACTGGGAGCTCCCCGGTATCTATGCGAGCCGCCAGGGCATCAAGGGAACGGCCATCTATGCGCCTGACCCCAACCCGTTGATCGATGCGCAACTACAGCGCTGTCGGCTCGGCGCGGGCAAGGATGGAAGCTTAATTCCCAAGCAGAACGCGGCGGTTCGCGGAGTCATAACGGCGCTTGCTCGGGGAGAAGCCGTATTCCTGCTTGCCGATCATCGGGTCGAAGACGGCAAGTTGGTTCCATTCTTCGGCCGGCCAGCCATGACGACGCTCACCCCGGCACGGCTCGCGCACCGTTTCGGCTGCCCGATACTCCCCGCGCGTGCCAAACAGTTACGCGACGGGCGTTACCGGATCATCTATTCACCACTCCTTCGTCCCAACGTGGCGCTCCCGGCCGATGAGGACATATTGCAAACAACCGCCCGACTGATGCGAATCTTTGAAAGCTGGATCCGGGCAACGCCCGAGCAATGGAATTATCTGAAGCGCCGCTGGCCGAAACACGACAGTACCAGTCCACGCTCTAACCTGGTGGGAGGTCAAAGCCTCCTTGAAGAGGCAATATAGCAATTCTATGCGCCGCACCCGCTTCAATAGGTGCGGCGTTTGCAGGTACCTTCGAAGGGACACGCTGATCGCAGTGGCTTTATAGCATTCCCCATCGTCGGGGGAGCGCTCTAAGGGTTGTTTCTGCGCCGTCTTTGTGGGACGTAATGAGGTGCGGGCGCGTGCGAACGTTCTATGACTTCGCCGTCGATCGGTAACAGCCCCCACCCACCTTGATCGTTTCGCTGGAAAACTCACTCTGAACAGATTGCAGGGCTGCCTTGCACTCTTCCATGCGCTCGAATTGCGCCGAAGTGACGGCGATCGCTGACTGGGAAATGAACCAAATGATGAGCACGAAATTCATATACAGTTCCTCATCAGCGGACCGCGGCACGGAATGAATACAGATACGCTGGCACACTCCAGGTTCCGGAATATCCCGAACGCACAACTGCCCGGTTCACACGCGAGTTGAAGGCGTGAACGTGACGTGCCGCAAAGACGACAACCCCGGTCCGGGGTTGTCGCGTGACGGTTTCTCCGCCGGCTTCGCTCCGGTCAGCTAACCTGCAGCTTGTCTGCTGCCGGCTTGCCGCGGTCAGTGATCACTTCGAAGGATACTTTCTGGCCCTCCGCAAGACTGGAGTAACCAGCGCGTTGAACCGCTGAGATGTGGACGAACACGTCGGTGGATCCATCGCTCGGTTGAATGAAACCATAGCCACGGTCGATATTGAAAAATTTAACTGTTCCGGTTGCCATGATGGCCTCCTGGGCATGGGTGACCCGCCTACACGCGATGCCCGCAACGCGCGTGCGGTGCAAATACCGGCTAAACGGGTCTCTTGGAGAAGCGCCGATGGAAAGGCACGTCGGCAAGCGGCCAACAGCAGATAAATACAATTGTCATGTGGGGGCGGCTGCAGCCGATTACAAGACACATGGATTGCCATTGCATTGTCGATCTCAGGATCGCACAAGCGTCACACGGCGAAGAAGTGGATGGCGGCGGCGATCATAACGAAGCCATGTGAGATCGCATTCTGATATGCAAGGTCGAACCTCGCTTTAGGCTTGGACTTGCGATGGTGCACATCAGGCGGGCGCCTGCACCTTGGCTGGCGCCGGCATTCTCAAGAACAGTGCGAGCAGTGCTGCGATGGCAA
>DATAIA010000700.1:0-4006 GCA_036262895.1 Xanthobacteraceae bacterium | reverse complement strand
GCTGCTTTTAGCTCCATCTCGATCGGGCTGATGTAGCCGATGGCCGAGTGACGACGCGTTCGATTGTAGAAGCCTTCGATGTAGGCGAAGATATCACGTCTGGCGTCCTCCCGTGTTGCATAATGCCGGTGATGGACGAGCTCGGTCTTTAGCGTGTGGAAGAAGCTCTCCATCGGGGCGTTGTCGTAGCAGTCGGCCTTGCGGCTCATCGAGGCCCGGAGGCCGGCGGACTGCATCACGTTGCGATATTGCGTCGAGGCGTATTGAACGCCCCGATCGGAATGGTGGATCAGGCCGGCGCCAGGCCGCTGCACCGCGATGGCCATTCGCAAGGCTGTCAAGGGCAGGTCAGCGCGCAAATGATCTTCCATCGCCCAGCCCACGATCCTGCGGCTATAAAGATCCATGACCGTGGCCAGATAGAGCCAGCCCTGGTCGGTCTCGACATAGGTGATGTCGGCGAGCCAGATCCGGTTCGGCGCGACGGCGGTGAAGTTCCGCTCGATCAGGTTCGCCGCGATTGGGAAGTCGTGACGGCTGTCAGTGGTGCGTACCCGCCGTGGCCGCGCCATGATTGCCCTGATACCGTGACGGTGCATCAATCGTTCGATGCGGCCGCGGCTCACCCCGCTGCCTTGAGCCCTCAGCTCGGCATGGATACGCGGACTGCCATAGCGTCCGCTGGTGTCGCGGTGGACCCGCCTTATGTCGTCAACGAGTTCACGATTGGCGGCGGATCGCCGGCTCTCCGGGCGCGCGCGCCAGGCATAATAACCGGCCGGCGAGACCCCGAGCACGTCGCACATGATCGACACCGGGTAGTCGGCACGGCGATCCTCGATGAAGCGGAATCTCATGTCCGAGTCCCAGCAAAGATCGCGATCGACTTTTTTAAAATGTCGCGCTCCATGCGCAGCCGCTCGTTCTCTCGCTGCAAACGGGAGAGCTCCGCCGCGTGGTCCGCCGACGGCAGCGTCGCCTGCGTTATCGGGCGCCGCGCCGCCGCCGTCGGCTCTCGCCCGGCCCCACGTTGCTCCACCCAACGCCGCAGTACAGAATCGCGCAGGCCGAGTTCTTTGGCCACTGACCCGATCGAGCGGCCGCTCAAAGCCACCAGATCGACCGCTTGCCGCTTGTAGTCGTCCGTAAACGACCGACGTTGACGTCCTTCCATCCGACACCTCCTGGCTCATCGAGCCTACTACAGGTGTCCATCAATTCGGAGGAGGTTCATTTATTCTGTATCGTAACGCTGTTCGGTTTCCCGCGCGGCACGATCAAGCATCACTAATGGATGCCCTCTTTTCGGCAAACGGCTGGGGCCGATCTTGGCGCGATACCATTTACGATTTCGTCCATTACCATTCACAGGTGCATGAGGTACTCGGCGTAGCCCGCGGAAATGCGCTCCTTGAATTTGGCGGCGTCAAGGGCTCGCGTTTGGAGGTCAAAGCTGGCGACGTTGCGGTCTTGCCCGCTGGAACCGGACACCGGCTGCTGAGATCCAGCCCCAATTTTCTCGTAGTCGGCGCGTACCCGGAGGTGGGCACCTATGACGAGTGCACGGACAGTCGCGACCGTCCTGACGCGATCAAGCGTATCGCGAAAACACGCATACCGCGACGCGACCCACTCTACGGCCCGAAAGCTGGCTTACGCCTTCTGTGGAACGACCGTACGCCGTAGCGACAGGTCGAAATCAAAGGGGGCACAAATTTAACAAAGCGCTGCGTTAGGAAACAAAGCTCCGCTTGCGACCACAAGGTTCGTCAAGCACAAACTATTGTGTGGGGGAAAGCGGAAGCGGATCACGCCACCGACAGCATCCACTTCACACCATTATCCCGTCGTCCCCGAGAAAGCTACCGCCTGCCCGGCGCTGATTGATTCTAAAACTGTCGCTGTACTTCCTCTGCTAACGCGCCTTGTGAGAACGGCTTCTGAATCAGTGAGACGCCCTCGTCGAGCCGGCCGTGGTGAACAAAAGCGTTGCGCGAATAGCCTGTCATGTAGAGAACTTTCAGATCGGGTTTGTGCTTGCGCGCCTCTTCGGCCAACATGCGCCCATTTATGCCAGGCATTACGACGTCCGTGAGAAGAAGGTCGACAGGTTGCCGGAGCAGAATCGCCAAAGCTGTTTTGCCGTCAGCGGCCTGAATGACGTTGTAGCCGAGTTCAACCAAGGTCTGCACGATATAAGCCCTGACATCAGCATGGTCTTCGGTAACAAGAATAAGCTGGCCAGTGCCCCGAGGCAGAGTGTCAACGGGGCTTTCTTCTGCAGAAGGTTCGACCGCGGAATTCCCTCGAGGCAGGTAGATCTTAACGGCGGTGCCTTTGCCCACCTCAGACTGAATCTCGATGTGGCCCCCACTCTGTTTGACAAACCCGTAAGCTTGGCTCAGGCCAAGGCCGGTGCCCGCGCCTGGCGCCTTAGTGGTGAAGAAAGGATCGAATGCCTTCTCCAGCACCTCTTCAGACATACCGCTTCCAGTGTCGGTGACAGAGATCATGACGTATTCACCTGCCTTCAGGCCCCTAACAGGCTCGGCATAATCGTTGTCGAGGTACGCATTCGCCGTTTCCAACGTAAGTTTGCCACCGTTTGGCATCGCATCCCGGGCGTTCACTGCGAGATTAAGCAGAGCAGATTCCAGCTCCGTTATGTCGACTTCGATCGGCCAAAGTCCCGCCGCGTTTACCGTTTCCACGGCAATCGTCTCGCCGAGGGTCCGTCCCAGCATTTCCGCGATCGTTGTGATCATGCGTTTAACGTCCACGGGCTTAGGATTTAGCGCCTGATTGCGAGAAAACGCGAGCAGCCGCTTGGTTAGTTCAGCAGCGCGAGTTGCGCTTCGTTCAGCATTCTCCAGCATAGCGCGCGGCTTTGCGTCTGGGAGCCTACGGATAGCCATCTGAAGGTTGCCGATGATCACCGTCAAAAGATTGTTGAAGTCATGCGCGATCCCACCGGTTAACTGACCTACCGCCTCGATCCTCTGAGATTGTCGGAGGCTTTGTTCGAGTGCCTCTCGCCGCTCCACCTCGGCGTAAAACGCGGCGGTACGATGGGCAGTGAGAACAATAAACAGGCACACCAGACTTATTGCCGGAATGGCGATGGCGAGATAGCCGGCCATTTGCCATGCCCAACCCTGGACAATTTCTTTGGTTTCGATGCTGGAAGAAACGTAAACCGGCAGGCCTGCAAGTTTGCGGACGGCAAAACGGCGTTCAACCCCGTCAACGCGCGACACGGTTGTGTAGCGACCGCCCTCTGGACTCCTTCCGATCAACTGTCCGAAGCCCGAGAGTGAATCAAGCACAATTCCGGGCCGCGCCGCAATGGGATGTCGCGCGAGAACAACGCCGTCCCCACGGATTAAAGCGAAACTCGCACTGCTGTTGCCGCGCATTGTTGCATAGGCCTGCTCGAATGCCGAAGGAAGAACGGAGATCAATGTGAAGCCATTGAAGTTTCCGGATTCATCCTGCCGCTGCTTGCTCACCGGAAAGAGGACCGAGCCGGTTAATGCAATTTCCACCACCCTCCCGACTTTAAGTTCGCTGCTATCCGCCAATTCCGCCTTGAGGTAGGAACGTTCGGGCGCATTGAAGGACGCGGGAATTGGATGGAAAAGGGATGACACGACCGCATCGCCGTTCCGATCCAGCACCCAGATCGAACTGATGTCGGGCAGCGCGCCTGTGAATTGTTTTAGGCGTCCACTAAGCTCACCTGCGGTGTCGCTGATCGCCGCGTCGGTCTTGCCCAATGTGATCTGATCGACGCTGTCGAGAATCACGCCGATGGAGCGGAAGATTCGAAGGGCCTGCTCAGCCGAAACGGAAAGCGCATGATCAATGCGTTCGTCCGCGAGCGAAAAGGCTTGCAGGTAAGCTGCGTAAGCCGCATAGCAAAAAAGAAGGGAAGGGATAACTAGCGCCGCAGCAAGCGCGGACCGAAGCCATCGAAGCGCGGCATTCTTCCGTTGCTGCATTTTCG
>DATAIA010000699.1:0-8024 GCA_036262895.1 Xanthobacteraceae bacterium | reverse complement strand
AATGGGTTGAGTACAGTGAAACCCATCATCACCTGAGAAATCCGCGCGGAGACCCCTCTTGGTTGTCGTTGTTCCGTTCGAAAATCCCTCGCCTGTTTCAATCGACAACCTGGTCGATCTGGTCTCGCCCGATATGGAGCGGGTCAACGGAGCGATCCTGGCCAAGACCGGCTCGGAAGTCGCAATGATTCCCGAGGTCGCGAATCATCTGATTACATCAGGAGGCAAGCGCCTGCGGCCGATGTTGACTGTCGCCATGGCGCAACTCACCAATTACCCCGGTGACGGGCACATCAAGCTCGCCGCGGCAGTCGAATTCATGCACACGGCAACCCTGCTGCATGACGACGTCGTCGACGAAAGCGATATGCGCCGGGGCAAGCTCGCCGCACGCATGCTGTGGGGCAATGAAGCGAGCGTGCTCGTCGGCGATTTCCTGCTGGGCCAAGCCTTCAAGATCATGGTTGAAGTCGGCTCATTGCGGGCGCTGGAGATTCTCTCCTCTGCCGCAGCAGTGATCGCCGAAGGCGAAGTGATGCAGCTTGCCGTTGCGAAGAACACCGCAACGACCGAGGACGAATACCTTGCCGTGATCCGGGCCAAGACAGCAGAACTGTTTGCGGCGGCTTCCGAGGTTGGACCCGTGATTGCTGCACGCCCCAAAGCCGAACAAGCGGCATGCCGATCATTCGGCATGAATCTTGGCATTGCATTCCAATTGGTCGACGATGTGCTCGACTATGGCGGCAAGTCAGCCAAGCTCGGCAAGAACATTGGCGACGACTTCCGCGACGGCAAAATCACCCTTCCCGTTGTGCTGTCGTTCCGGCGCGGCAGCGATAGCGAGCGCGAGTTCTGGCGCCGCACTTTGGAAGCGGGAGAAGTTGCAGACAAGGATCTCGAAACAGCGATCGGGCTGATGACCAAGCACCGCGCGCTCGAAGATACGATCAAACGCGCCCAACACTACGGAGCGATTGCCAAGGATGCATTGGCGCTCTTTCCGGACTCAGTGATGAAAACGGCGTTGATCGAAACGGTCGATTTCTGCATCGCCCGCGCGCATTAGAGCATGATCCGGGAAAAGCCTGCACCCGCGCAGGCGGGTGTGGAAACCGGTTTTCCCTCGGGACAAACGCAAAGCGTTTGCCCGGAGATCAAATAAATGGATAGAGCGCGATAGTAACCCAATCTTTTGCCATCGCGCTCAAAGGCGCGCGATCAGGTTCAACACAAAACTGTCGAACGCACCCACCATCCCGGTTGCGCTGCTGCCAGATTGCGTGCAGCCGTTTCAGCTTCGCTGCTGCTACCAAACAAACCAAAGCAGGTCGCACCCGAACCCGACATTCGTGCGAGTTGACAGCCCGACTGTTTGGCAAGAGCCGCAAGCACGTCGGCGATCACAGGCTTGAGCGTCATGGCCGGCTGTTCGAGATCGTTCCGTGCGGCGGCAACAGCTTCAAGCAACTGATCTCGCGAAGTCACCGCGAGGGGAACAGCCGGAACGGGGGCAGATGTTTGATTGATCTGCAACCGAGCAAACACGTCCTTCGTCGACACCGCCACACGCGGATTGACGAGTACCGCAGCCAATTCCGGAAGCCCGAGCGGCTCCGATAAAATCTCACCGATGCCGCACATCGCTCGCGCGCGTGGATCTAGGCAGACAGGAACATCCGCACCGGTGAGGCGGGCTGCTTCAAACAACCGGGGATCATCAAGCGCAATGTCATTGGCGCGCGCAATCAGCCGCAGCGCGGCGGCTGCATCGGATGAACCGCCGCCCACCCCGGCCGCAACGGGCAAGCGCTTGGAAAGGACGAAAGTCCCAAGCTTCAATCCGGCAATACGCTTTTCAAGCTCACGAACCGCTTTGATGACGAGATTATCTGCCGCGTTGCCTGCTTCACCCGCGGTCGGTCCCTGAACCTCAAGCTCCAGGGCGCCGCCGGGCGTCAACATCAATTCATCCGCCTCGCGGGCGAAAGCGACCAGACTTTCAAGCTCATGATAACCATCTGCCCGACGCCGCAGAACGTGAAGCGTCAGGTTGACTTTCGCCGGAGCGGATTCGGCAAGCACAGGCTGGATCGGAGACGACGTCACGGGATAAGCAATCAACCACCGTCGCCGGGCTTTTTCGACTTGGTTGGGTCCGCGGACGAGGCGGTATCCTCAGGAAGACCGGACTTGAGCTTCTGCTCGATCCTCGGCAGTTCTTCAGGCTCAGGCTTGAGATCGCGCGCATGGGCCCACTGGAATTGCGCCTCCAGCGTGCGGCCAACTTTCCAGTACGCATCGCCCAAATGATCGTTGATAGTCGGGTCTTCCGGCTGGCGCTTCACCGCCCGCTCGAGATTTGCAACCGCCTCGTCGTAATTGGCCACGCGGAAATAGGCCCACCCCAGCGAGTCGACAATGAAGCCATCGTCAGGCCGCTGCTCGACGGCGCGGCGGATCATCCGCATGCCCTCGTCAAGATGCTCGCCACGATCAATCCAGGAATAGCCGAGATAATTCAGAACCTGCGGCTGATCGGGATAGAGTTCGAGGGCTTTCTTGAGATCGGTCTCGGCTTTATCCCATTGTTTGCTGCGCTCAAAGCAAATGCCGCGATAGTAGAAGGTCAACCAGTTCGATTTTTGCGGGTTGCTGATGGTTGCGATACTCTTGCCATAGGCATCGGCGCATTCGGCAAATTGCTTACGTCCGCGCAGAACGTTGCCGAGCGCCATGATTGCATCGGCATCGGTTGCATTCTTGGCAACCAGCTTATCAAGAATTTTCTTTGCCTCGTCGGTGCGATCCGATGCGTCAAGGTTCAGCGCAAGCTGAATGTCGGCATTGCGGCGCAGTGGCGAACTCTCGGGCACCTGCTGATACACTTTGATCGCGAACTGCGGCTTTTTCAGCGTCTCATAAAGTTCCGCAAGCGCGAGTTGCGAAAGCGGCTGACTGGGATCGAGATAGCTTGCAAGCTGCAGATAAATCAAAGCGAGATCTTCGCCGCCTTGGCGGCTCAAGAGCGCACCGAGGCCGTAAAGAACCTCGGCGGCACCCGCCTGCACCGTTTCCGCAAGCGGACTGAGCTTCTCACCTCTATTGAGACTATCGATTGCCTGAATAATGAGCGGATGGCGCGGAATCAGCTTTTCGAAATCCCGGAAAACCTTCAGCCCTTCCTGCTTGCCGAGATTGCGCGAAGCCCATCGGCCATAGGCTTCCACGGCACGCGTGCCGTTATTCGGATCAAGCTTGGCTGCTTCTTCAAGGCGCTTTCCCGCTTCTTTCTTGTTACCGGCAAGGTCCTGGATCATCCCGACATGAAGATCCTTGAAGATGGCGTACCAATCGGGACCGGTCAGTCGCTCGATTCCTTCAAGGGCGGAACGCGTTTCGCTTGAGCCGTAAAGCGCCCACGCATTGAGCAAAGCCGCGGTCAGGTCCGCAATTGGCACCCGCACGGGCTGCGCAAGTTGCTGACGCGCCGTCTGGTATTGTTTCTGTTTGATCGCGCGAACACCAAGAACCAGACGGGCAATACGATTGTTGCGATCGCTCTGTATCAGGCGCTCGGCCAATCGAAACGCCTCTTCCATCTCTCCGTTCGCCAGATCCGACAAGAAGCTGCGCTCAAGGAGGTCGCTGTTTTTGGGATCGTAACGGAGCGTGGAACGGTAATATGCCGCAGCTTCCGCGGCGTCGCGCTCGATCGTCGCGTGGCGCGCCGCGAGGTAACTCCCGGAAGACGATACGCGCAGATGCTCCTGGCTTGCCGGAGTCTGAGCTATAGCGCTGAAGGGCGAAGCCATCACCGCAACAGCCAGCACCACACCTATTCCATGCTGGAACGGCCTAAAAGAAATCACGGGTCGCGAGTCTCCATGGAAATGGGCACAAAACAGGATGGCCTTTTTGCGCGCTAGCCGCAAGGATAGTCGCGCGGATAGTCCTATGACACAGCGGCGCTACAGAGGCACCGGGGCGAAACTGCGACCTGATTACACCGCGATATGATCCCGCACCTTATCCGTCTCACATATTGGGATAGCTCGGTCCGCCGCCCCCTTCGGGGGGAACCCAATTGATGTTCTGATTTGGATCCTTGATGTCGCAGGTTTTGCAATGAACGCAATTCTGGGCATTGATGACAAAGCGGGCGTCTGCGTTTTCGCCAACCCATTCATAGACGCCAGCCGGGCAATAGCGGCTGGAGGGCCCTGCATAGACGTCGTGCTCGGAAGATTTTTGTAAGCTCAAGTCGCTCACCCGAAGGTGGACCGGCTGATCTTCCTCGTGGTTGGTGCTTGAGAGAAAAACCGACGACAACCGGTCAAAAGTCAATTTTCCGTCGGGCTTGGGGTAGGCAATTGGCTGATGACGGTCCGCCGGCTCAAGCGAGGCGTAGTCCGGCTTGCCGTGTTTCAGGGTGCCAAATAGCGAAAAGCCCAGCGTATTGGCCCACATGTCGAGGCCGCTCAAACCAACCCCCAGCACCGTTCCGAATTTCGACCAGAGCGGCTTGACGTTACGCACCTTCCACAGATCGCGCCCGATCTCCGAGGACCGCCACCCGGTCTCAAGCGCAGTGAGTTCGTCATGGGACCGGCCGGCGCCAAGCGCCGCGGCAACCTGCTCGGCCGCCTGGATGCCGGAGAGCATGGCGTTGTGGCTCCCCTTGATGCGCGGCACGTTCATAAAGCCGGCACCGCAACCGATTAATGCACCGCCTGGGAAAACGAGTTTTGGAACCGACTGCCAGCCGCCCTCGGTCAGCGCGCGCGCGCCGTAAGCAAGGCGCTTGCCGCCCTCAAAGGTGTCCCGCACCAGCGGATGAGTTTTCAAACGCTGGAATTCCTCGAACGGTGCAATCCACGGATTGCGATAGTTGAGATGAACCACGAAGCCGACGGAAACGAGATTGTCGTCCAGATGATAGAGGAACGAGCCGCCGCCGGTGCGGTTGTCAAGTGGCCAACCGAAGGTGTGCTGCACCAGACCCGGCTGATGCTTGTCAGGTGCTACCTGCCACAACTCTTTCAAACCAATACCGAATTTCGGCGGCTCGCGATCACGGTCGAGGCCAAACCGCGCGATCAGGGTTTTGGTCAGACTGCCGCGCGCGCCTTCCGCAAACAGCGTGTATTTGGCACGCAGCTCCATGCCGCGCGTGAACGACGCCTTCGGTTCGCCATTCTTGGCCAATCCCATGTCGCCGGTGGCGATGCCGACGACCTCGCCATTGCTGCCGTAAAGCACTTCGCTGGCGGCAAAGCCCGGATAGATTTCAACGCCCAGAGCTTCGGCCTTGGTCGCGAGCCAGCGACAGACGTTGCCGAGCGACACGACGAAATTGCCGTGATTGTTCATCAGCGGGGGCATCGGCAGGTTCGGCAGCCGAACCGCGCCGTTTTCCCGGAGCCAATAGAAGCGGTCGGCGGTCACCGCTTGGCGGATCGGAGTATCTTCGCCCCGCCAATCCGGCAACAGGCGATCAAGTCCGATGGGGTCGATAACGGCACCGGATAGAATGTGGGCACCAACTTCGGACCCCTTCTCCACCACCACGACGCCGAGGTCGGGCGCGAGCTGTTTAAGGCGGATCGCCGCGGCGAGGCCGGCAGGACCAGCACCGACGATGACAACATCGAATTCCATCGTTTCACGGTCCGGCAGTTCACTCGCAGACACGATGCGCTCCTCCTCCGGTGCTCAGAACGAGACCCATATGAACTTTCGATTGTTAATCGGCGGTAACGCGCCCGCAATGGCCGGTATCGTCGCCATGCGATCTATATGATAGTGTCGCCGCATCAATAATGAACCCTCTCATGACACCCGAGCAATTCAAGGCTGCGCGCGAGCTTCTTGCGCTTTACATCGAAAATGGTGTCGATGTCGCCCTTGGCGAGACGCCGGTTGATCATTTTGCCCCGGATTTGGGGGAAGCAGCCGAACCGCCGCAATCAATAGTGCGGATCGATAGGCGTGAGGCGACAGAGCGGACACGGCCACCAATTCCTCCTGCGGCCCAGCCGGCCGCCAGGTCCGACCCCGCATTGCAGGCTCCCGATGTTGCCGTGATGGCGGCGCGAGAGACGGCTCGAAAAGCGGCATCGCTGCAGGAATTGCGGGCCATACTCGAAACATTCGAAGGCTGCCCGCTCAAACTTACAGCCAAGAATCTTGTGTTTGCCGATGGCAATTCGCAGGCACGCGTCATGTTCGTCGGCGAAGCACCCGGTCGTGATGAGGATTTGGAGGGGCTGCCATTCGTCGGTCGCTCCGGACAGTTGCTCGACCGGATGATGAAGGCAGTCGGGCTTGATCGCACCAGCGCCTACATCGCCAACATCATTCCCTGGCGGCCCCCGGGCAATCGCACTCCGACACCACAGGAAGCGGCCATCTGCCTGCCGTTCATTTTGCGACAGATTGAACTCTGCAATCCGGACTTCCTGGTGTGTCTCGGCGGGCCGGCTGCGCAGGCGCTGCTCGGGGTCAAAGAAGGCATTCTCAAGACACGGGGGCGATGGTTATCCTATCAAACCGGCACGCGAGAAATTCGCGCCATTGCGACGCTGCATCCTGCCTATCTGCTACGCCAACCGCTCCAGAAACGTCTTGCCTGGCGGGATTTTTCGATGCTTCGGAAGGCGCTTGGTGAATCCTAGCATTCATCCATTATTGCTATATTCAGCAACACCCAATCCCGGCGCCCCCAGATTCATTTAGGCCCTGAGGGCTCCTCCCACCGCGTACTACTCGGGAACCTCCCACCCGCCGATCAAGTTGTCGGTTCGGACGTGATCGTTTTGCTCGCGCCAAACCGGGAGCTGCCATGATGGACCTTGATCCGGTCATGCTTGCGCGCTTGCAATTTGCATTCACGATCACTTTTCACATCATCTTTCCAAGCTTCACCATCGGGCTATCGGCTTACATCGCGACGCTCCTGGTGATGTGGTTGCACACCGGACGCGAGGCCTATCATCGCCTTGCGCGGTTCTGGACCAAAATCTTCGCTGTTTCATTTGCCATGGGCGTGGTCTCGGGCATCGTGCTGTCGTATCAGCTCGGGACCAATTGGAGCCGGTTTTCGCTTGTGTCCGGCAACGTACTTGGGCCACCGATCGGCTACGAAGTCCTCACCGCTTTTTTTCTTGAAGCAACGTTCCTCGGCATCATGCTGTTTGCTTGGAACCGCGTGCCGCCCTGGGTACACGCGTTATCGGCAATTATCGTCGCTATCGGCACGGCGTTGTCCGCCTTCTGGATTCTGTCCGCGAATAGCTGGATGCAGACGCCGACCGGCCACACCGTTCAGGAGGGAATTGTCTATCCCGCGGACTGGCTCTCGATCATCTTCAATCCAAGTTTCCCCTATCGCTTCCTGCATATGCTGACCGCCGCCTACCTCACGACAGGGTTTGTCGTGCTGGGCGTGGGCGCGCGTTATTTGATTGCCGACCGCCATTTCGAAGATGCCGACATCATGGCCCGCATGGCGATTGGCATGATTGCGATCCTTGCGCCGCTGCAGCTGGTGATTGGCGATCAACACGGGCTCAATACACTCGAACATCAACCGATTAAAATCGCTGCAATGGAGGGGCACTGGGACGGATCAAAACCGGCCGACCTCATTTTGTTTGCATGGCCGGATGAAAAGAATGAGATCAACAAATGGGTTCTTTCCATTCCGAAGGGAGGATCGTTGATTCTCACTCACAATCCCGATGGTTTGATCCAAGGATTGAAGAGTGTTCCCGCTGCCGACCGGCCACCGGTGCTTGCGCCGTTTTTTGCCTTTCGCATCATGGTCGGCATTGGTTTGATCATGATCGCGATGGGAATTTGCGGCATCGTTCTATGGTGGCGCGACACGCTCCTCGATAACAGATGGTATTTGTTTCTCGCCGCGAATGGCTGGTGGCTTGGTTTTGTTGCAGTGATCGCCGGTTGGACCGTCACCGAAACCGGGCGCCAGCCCTGGATTATCTACGGCATCCAACGCACTG